>DASQLQ010000174.1:0-9654 GCA_035629935.1 Actinomycetota bacterium | reverse complement strand
GGAGCTGCTCTAGCTTCCGTCGCTACCGGGATGTGCGCGATCCCAACCACACCCAAGAACGTCGTGGGAACCTCACCTCTCAGGACGACAGCGACTGCATCATCGTCGACCCGAATCATGGCCGACGCTTCCAGACCGCGCACTGCGAGGATCCTCGATACCTGACTGAGCGCCGCTCGGTCGTCGACGGCGACTGAACGGCCCCCCGATCTGTAATACGCCTGCCTATCGAGCTCCCCCGCCCCTCCGAGCGCAGCCGCGTCGGCTACATCCTGTAACGCCCGGCGGAAGAGGAACGCCCGCGTACCATCGATCGCGACACCGGCCACGGCAAAGGCGATGAGCGCAAGGCCTAGAACCAGTACGGAAATCTGACCGGCCTCGCTATCCGTTCTCACTCGCGACTCCGAAATGGATCGATCCGGCCGACGTGTCGTGCGTTGATCCAGATGGAAGGTCCGGCCACGCGTCCAAGGAAGGGGGCCTGCACCACAGTGACCGGATACGAAACCTCTATCTCAACGGTCCCACCACGCTGCAAACCCGTTGAGCTCGTCCAACGAACCCGCGCCTCGGTGGCATCGAGCTCGTGGTCCGCGAACGACCTGTGGACCATCTCTTTGATCGATGCATCGGCCATGGCTATGTCACTGGATCTCGCCGCGGCAAGCCCTGCATCCCGGGCGGCCGCATTTGCCGCGAGCGCGCTCCGGTGTAGATCGGCCAGGACACCGAGTGCCCAGATGACGGGGACGAGCAAGATCAGCCCGAGGAGCATCGACTCGATCAGCGCGCTCCCCCTCTCGCAGCGGCGCCTCACCGAGGCAGCACTTCTCTCGTCGCGCTAACCAGTGTGTCCACCGGCATCGTGAAAGGCACGGGCCCGAACGGATCGACTAACCCCTGAACGCGGACCCGAACCGTGGAGGTGCCGCCACTCGAAGTCGTACTGACGGCTACGCGAAGGTCACTCACGAGGGCACCGGCCGCTCTTCTAACGGTGTCTTCAGCTATCGCTGCTGCTTGCTGAGGATCGCGTCCGTACTCGACTGCAGCACGAGCGCCCTCGTGAGCAGACGACATCACGACGTTGCGCCCGTACAGCGCGAATGCGACTTCGATCACGCCGAGAGCCAGGAACAGGATGAAGACGATCGCAAAGATGGACTCGACGGGCGCCGACCCGCGTTCTAGCAGCCGAGGCTTCCGCACACCGTCGACAGGGCGGTCGACACGATCGCAACCAAACGGTCGCGCGCGACGCCCCAGATGGCGACGACGAGAGCGCTCGTCATCAGAACGATCAGGACCCAGCCGGGCACGTCTCCGCGCTCGTCGGCGTGTTTGTTAAGGAGCCAGTTAGAAAGGACGAGCACACGAGCCTCCGAGCGTCCCACCCGATTTGCCCGGAAAGTCTAGATTTTTCCAGGCGCCGGAAGCAAATTCGGTTCAGAAGGCTTTCTCGGAGTCGAGCAGGATAGTGACGGGGCCGTCGTTCGTGAGCGAGACCTTCATCATGGCGCCGAACTCCCCCGTCTGAGTCCGAACCCCCAGGGCCTCGAAGGCCTCGACGGCTGCCTCGTAGAGGCGCTCGGCCTCCGGCCCGGCGGCAGCCCGGATGAAGGACGGCCGCCGGCCCTTGCGGGCGTCGCCGTAAAGCGTGAATTGCGAGACGACCAGCGCTTCACCCGCGACGTCCAGGAGGCTCTGATTCATCTTCCCCTCGGCGTCGGTGAAGATCCGAAGGTTCGCCACCTTGTCCGCCAGCCACCGGGCCTCGGCATCGCCGTCCTCCGGCGAGATGCCCAGAAGGACGACCACCCCGTGCCCGATCTCGCCGGTCACGCGATCGTCGATCGTGACCTTGGCCTGAGTCGCGCGCTGAACGCAGGCCCTCATCCCTTGTTCTTCTTCCCCTTGGGACTCGGCAGATGCGGCCAGATGCTCGTGAGGATGTTGCGGGCTATCGGGGCGGCCACCTCGCCCCCGATTCCTCCGTACTCGGCAACGACCGCGATCGCAACCCGAGGGTCGGGGGCCGGCGCGAAACAGATGAACCATGCGTGGTTCTTGCGTTGACCGCCCACGTCGACCTCGGCGGTTCCGGTCTTGCCGGCAACCTCGAGCCCGGTCACATTGGCTGCGACGCCGGTGCCTCCGATCACGACGTTACGCATCAGCTCGTGCATCGTCCGAGCCGTCTTCACCGTGATAGCGCGCTCGCCTGTGGGCTTTAGCTGTTCGTCGATCCGGGGCTCCATCCGACGTCCATCGTTCGCGATCGTGGCAGCGACGCTCGCCATCTGAAGCGGAGTGGCCAAGACCTGCGCTTGTCCGATCGACCCCCACATCAAGTCACCTTCATCGAGCGGTTTGGGGAATGAAGATGTAGCTGCTTGCAGCTGCATAGAGGGTGGCTCATTGAAGCCGAATGCTTCGGCATAGCGAAAGAGACGGTTGGCGCCCAGCTTGAGTGCAACCTGTGCGAAAGCGGTGTTGACGCTGTTCTCGAGTGCGGTGGCGAAATCGATGGTGCCGAACTCACCGGACTCGAAGTTGCGAACCCCGCGGTACTCCTTAGGGCCGGTGAGATCCGTACTCGGTTTCACGGTTCCGGAATCGAGCGCGGCAGACGCAGTCATCGCCTTCAAAGAGGAACCCGGCGGGTAGAGCCCCGACAAGGCTCGGTTGAACGGCTCTATGTCCGCCACGCCCACGTAGTTTCCGGGCGCGAATGGTGAGGACGCTACCGCCGCCAGGATGTCGCCGGTGGCGGGATCCATCACCACCGCTCCACCCGGGGTCGATCCAAGAGCAGCCTCCGCGGCGCTCTGCACATCCATATCGAGCGTCGTTCGCAACGGTGCGCTGGGACTCCCCTTCTTGGAACCGAGTCTCAGGATCGAACGGCCATTGCGGATCAGGTGGAGAGTTGTCCTCGGCTCCCCCGCGAGCTCTTCGTCATAGGCAGCTTCAAGGCCGGAGCCCCCAACGAGCCGATCGAAGCCGGCGTTCTTGGGTGGAGGTTCGAGGTGCCCGATCGTGGTGCCTCCGACTGATCCGAATTGATATCTCCGGGAGTCGGCGGCTCCCGTGGCCATCTTCTTGCCATCGCGATCGAGTATCGATGCGCGCTGAGGCCACTTCTCGTCGACACGGAAACGATCTGCCTTGTATCCAGCCCAGACGAAGTTTCGAGCCCACTTCACCACCCATCCGTCCGTCTCGCGGTGCACGGGCAGCCGACCCTGGAACTCGACCGGCTCTCGGGTAACTTCGGATTCGTATGAGATTGCGAACTGGACCTCTGCATCGTCCCCTTCGGGCTCGCCGATCACGTCGGCCCTGACTTCGAAGTCGGTGAAGTGCCCGTCGGCGAGAACCTTCTCGAAGAAGACCCTCATGGCCCCCGAGTGCCACTTCTGCTTCTCGGGCGTGTCGGGCATCAATGCGTTGATCGTCTCGAAGTCCTCCGCGTTCCAGGCCGCGACGAACTGGTTCACCACGTCTTGCGGTCCTTCTTCGAGGGCATCGCTAACAGAGGTGCAGGATGCAACGCTCGCCAGAAGGACAAGCCCGGCTAGGAGCCGAGCGGCTCGTGAGTTCATCTAGACGTAGTTACCCGCGAGCCGAGGAAGGAACCAACCGGTACACGTCGTAAACGGCGTCGACCTGTCTGACGCTCTTGATTATGTGGTTGAGGTGGGTGGAGTCGGCCAGCTCGAGGGAGAAGCTCAACACGGCGATCCCGTCCCGTCCCGACCTCGTGCTCGAGGCCACGATCGAGATCCCCTGATCCGAGATCGCTGCGGTGATATCCCTGAGCAACTTCGTCCGATCCATCGCCTCGACCTGGATCGTCACCACGAAGGTCCCACGCCG
This sequence comes from Actinomycetota bacterium, assembly GCA_035629935.1. Lineage (GTDB taxonomy): Bacteria > Actinomycetota > CADDZG01 > CADDZG01 > WHSQ01 > DASQLQ01. Next base: position 5,772 of record DASQLQ010000174.1, on the reverse strand, counting down.
GCGTTCGTCCCACCATGCTGTGATCATGCGTCCTCCGTCGCTGTCGGTGAGGCTCATCGCGTTGGGGCAGTCCGCGCGATGGACCGAGACCCCCCGGCCGCGGGTCAGGAACCCGATGATCTTGTCGCCGGGAACGGGCGTGCAACAACGCGCCAGCCGCACCAATAGATCGTCCATCCCCTCGACGATCACTCCCTTGCCGCGAGCAGGCGAAGCGGGCGGCTTGCGTGTCGGCTGGGGCTTCGGCTCGTCGACCTGCTCGGGCTCGATCGTCCGGATCACTCGGGAAGCCACCGTCTGCGGAGAGAGGTGATTCTCGCCGACCGCTACGAGCATCGCATCGAGATCCGGATACTTGAGCTCAGCTGCGATCGTCTGCAGCAGGTTGCTCTTGACGACGCGGTCGACCGGAAGGCCCTGCTTCCTCATCGACTGGATCAGAGCTTCGCGGCCCTGCGCGAGCGCATCCTCTCGCCGCTCTCGTGCAAACCATTGACGGATCTTGTTCCGGGCTCGCGCGGACTTGACCAACTGGAGCCAGTCCCGCGACGGAGAAGCAGCGCCCTTGGCAGTGATGATCTCGACGGAATCGCCGGAATGAAGCTCGTGGTTCAGCGCTACCAACTTTCCATTGATGCGCGCGCCGACGGTCCTGTGCCCTACCTCGGTGTGGATCGCGTACGAGAAGTCGACCGGCGTAGCCCCCGTCGGAAGCGCGATCACGTCGCCCTTTGGAGTGAAGATGAAGACCTCGTCGGCGTACAGATCGATCTTCAACGTTTCCATGAAGTCCTTCGGATCCAAGGACTCCTCCTGCCAGTCCATCATCCGCTGAAGCCAGGCGATCTCGGCCTCGGGGACCTTGCCCTTGCGTTGTTCCTTGTAAAGCCAGTGGGCTGCGATCCCGAACTCCGCCGCGCGGTGCATGTCGCGGGTGCGGATCTGCAGCTCCATCGGTCGGCCGCCGGGGACCATGACCGTCGTGTGGAGCGACTGGTACATGTTGAACTTGGGCATGGCGATGTAGTCCTTGAAGCGCCCGGGAACCGGTGTGTAGAGCGTGTGCAAGGCACCGAGCACCGCGTAGCAGTCCCGAACGTTGTCCACGATGAGGCGGATGCCCACCAGATCGAAGATCTCGTCCAGCTCCTTGCCGCCGAGCATGATCTTTTCGTAGATGGAATAGAGATGCTTAGGGCGGCCGGAGATCTCGGCCTTGATCTTCACCTCTTTGAGTTTGTTCTGGATCTGCTCGGCGACCTCTTCGAGAGCTTCCTCTCGCTCCGGCTGACGTTGTTCGACAAGTGCCTCGATCTCTTCGAAGCGCTTGGGGTGGAGCTCCGCGAAGGCGAGGTCTTCGAGCTCCCACTTGATCGCATACATCCCGAGACGGTGCGCAAGCGGCGAATAGATCTCTAAGGTCTCGCGGGCGATGATCTGCCGCTTCTCGTCCTTCAGGGGGCCGAGGGTGCGCATGTTGTGCAGCCGGTCGGCGATCTTGATCAGTAGAACCCGTATGTCCTTCGCGGTTGCCACGATCATCTTGCGGAGGTTCTCTGCCCGCGTGTGTTCCGCGGTCCGGAATCCGATCTTCTCGAGCTTCGTCACCCCATCGATGAGGGCCGCGACGTCGTATCCCATCTCGGGTTCGACATCGGCGAGCGAGAGCTCGGTGTCCTCGACTGCATCGTGCAGGAGGGCTGCCGCGATAGTGGCTTCGTCCATCCCCAGCTCCGCCAGGATCGTCGCCACTGCGAGCGGGTGCGAGATAAAGGGGTCGCCCGAGAGGCGCCGCTGGCCGGCATGGGCTTCCTCGGCCATCTGGTAGGCGCGTTCGATCTTCTTCGTTCCGGCTTTGGGGCGTTTCGCCTTCACCTGTTTAAGCAGGTCCTGGATCCCCGTGGGTTGTTGGGGGGGTCTCGTCGGCCGGACCTTCTTGAGGACCGCTTTCACCCCGCGTGGAGAGGGCGCGGAAGAAGGGGCATTCGGTGTGGTTTCTGCGCTGTCAGGCACGGTGCCCATTTCATTCATTCTAGGAGCGGCGTGCCAAGAACTATGTCTGCTGTCAGTCTTTCTGTCGGAGGAACTCCACGCTCGACCCGCCGCCTTCCATACGGGCGACCTCCCACCCTGCGGTCAGCCAGGCACGGCTGTGCATCCGGCGCGAGTCGTTCTTCCACCAGGAAGGGAAGCGAGCTCCGGATGGAAGGCGTTCGCCCACCACCTCCTCGATCTCGTCCAGGCTCATCTGGAGGCGGTCGATCGTGTCTGGCTGCTTGGCCAGGTACGCCGCCAGCCTGATGTACTTCAGCGACCTACGTTCCCGTTGGGCGACCACGGTCTCAGCGTAGGGAGGCGCCGCGGCCCCCGGTAGGGGTTAGATGCTTATGTCCGGTTTGTTCAGTAAGTGATCAGGCTGAATGACTCGATGCCGGTGAGTTTTTCACGGCCCCCTAGGAACGACAGTTCCATGATGGTCGCGATGCCTGCGACCTTGCCACCGCAACGTTCCGTGAGGTGAGCGGTTGCCGAAGCCGTGCCTCCGGTCGCCAGGACGTCGTCAACAATCAGGATTCGCTCCCCCGGTTCGATCGCGTCCGCGTGGATGTCTAGTTGGTCGGTGCCGTACTCCAACTCGTAGGTCTCGGATTCGACCTTGAAAGGCAGCTTCCCCTTCTTGCGCACGGGAATGAGTCCTGCTGTGAATCGATACGCCAGGGGGGCCGCGATCATGAACCCACGTGCCTCGATGCCGAGGACCTTGTCGATGTCGTCACGGTCGTAGTGGTGAGCGATGGCGTCGATCGTGTACGAGAACGCTTTCTTGTCCGCCAGGAGCGGGGTGATGTCCTTGAAAACCACGCCCGGTTTGGGGAAGTCCGGGATGTCGCGGATGAAGCTCTTGAGCCACTCGTCCCGGGGGTCCATCGGTTCCCTAACGGCGTTTCCTGCGTTTCGCCTTCTTCGATCCGACGCGCTGTGGGGTTTTGGAACGGGTCGATGCCTTGGCCGCGGCCGGAGCGGACGATGACTCCGCAGCATCCAGAGGCACTCCGGCGGTGGCCGGCTTCAAGCTCGCCTTCTTCGCGTCGCGCTCGACCTTCTCTCTAACCCCGACGTACTTCGGCTCGCGCTCCTTGAGCATGGTGAGGATCGGGACCGCCACGAACACCGACGAGTACGCACCTACGAGCATTCCCGTCAGAAGTGCGAGCGACAGGTCTTTCATCGTCGTGGCGCCGAGCAACCCGGCCCCGATGAAGAGCAGTGCTCCCACCGGGAGCATCGTCGTCAGGGCGGTGTTGAGCGAGCGCATGAAGACCTGGTTCACAGCCATGTTCGCCGAGTCCTGATAGGTCATTCGGCCGGTAGCGGCATATGCCGTCGTGTTCTCCTCCACCTTGTCGAACACCACGACGTTGTCGTAAAGCGAATAACCCAGGATGGTCAGGATCGCGATGACGGTCGAAGGAGTCACTTCGAACCCGACGGCGGCATAGACCCCCGCCGTTACGACCAGGTCGTGGATCATGGCCGCAACAGCACTGAATGCCATCTTCCATTCGAATCGGATCGAGATGAAGATCGAAACCACGACCAGGAAGATGATCAACGCACGAACCGCCTTCGACGTGATCTCGCCACCCCACTTGCGCCCGATCCGCTGCGTGGGACTCTCCGCGACAGTGGCGCCGGTCAGTTCCCGGATCTCGTCCGCGACCACGGCCTGTGCCTCGGCCTCGCCGACCGCGCTCGTCTGCACGATGACGCTGCGCGTGCCATCGTCCTCGAGGGCGACCTGCACCTGCGCCTCGCCCTCCCCGATCGCGGTTTGGACGCGCTCGATCACCGCGAGATCGTCCAGGTCGGCCATCTCGCTGTCGGGTGAGATCGGAGCTTGGATCGAAAGACCACCCTTGAACTCGATCCCGCAATTGAGACCGGCGAGGAAGCCCGGAAGCGGCGGTGAGCAGGAGGACGTCGTGGGACGAAATGGAAGCACGAGCAAACAACCGATGATGATTATCCCAGAGAGAGCGAACCAGAGCTTGCGGCGCCCGATGAAGTCGATGTTCGTCTCGCCGCGATACAGCCTGACGAGCACGTTCGCTTGTTTTTCTGTCGTCGGCTGCTCGTTCATCTGATCGCTCATGTGGTTACTCCCAGAGCTCTGCGCAGCCCGAAGAACTTAGCTTCACTCCACCGCGGGCTGCGAGCCAACAGGTTGACCGCGGGCCGCGTGAAGAAATAGGCGATGAAGACGTCGATCAGCGTCGCTAGGCCCAGCGTCAGGGCGAATCCTCGCACCGGCCCGATCGCCAGAAAGAACAAGATGACGGCCGCGGCTCCGGTGACGAAGTCCGCGACGATGATCGTTTTGAACGAGCGCACCATGCCCCGCTCTGCGGCGGCGCGGATGGACTTCCCTGCGTGGGCTTCGTCCTTCAATCGCTCGAAAGCGACGATGTAGGAGTCGGCAGTCACACCGATAGAGACGATGACACCGGCGATGCCGGCCAGGCTCAACGTCAGTCCTCCAACCTCTCCCAGGATCGCGAGAAGCACATACAGCGTGGCGGTGAACAAACAGAGTCCCAGCCAGACGACGAGTGCAAGTGCCCGGTAATAGAGCAGTACGTAGATGAACACGAGACCTAGACCGAGGAGCCCGGCGATCAGTCCGGCTTGGAGCGAGTCCCGGCCCAACGTAGGCGAAACTTTCTGGACCTCGGACTGCTCGAGCGTTACCGGCAAGGCTCCTGTTCGCAGCACGAGTGCAAGAGCCTTCGCCTGGCCCTGAGGCCCGACGCTGATCGAAGTCTCGCCGCCGCTGATGCCTTCGTCGCAAACGACACCGGGGTCACTCGGGCCGTCGGTGCCGGGGGCCTGCATGCCGGCGGCCGACTCAACTTTGCCGTCGAGCACGATCGCAACCTGACTCGTGACCTGTTCGCCTTCGTCTCGGAGGCAGGCCAATCGGCCGGTGAAGTCGGCCCACTTCGCGTCCCCCTCGGCGTCCATCCTGATCGCGACGCTCCAGCTCGTCCCCGCTTGTGAATCGGGCACCGCCTCAGCCCTCTCGACCACTTCGCCCGTGAGAACGGCCGGCTCCAATTCGTAGAAAACCCCTTCCTCGTCGGCCGACGGATACACGACGACTTCTTGGTTCACGTCGGGGCCGCTGTCCTCGGTGACCGCAGGAGGTTTCTTGGCGGTCGGCGGGATCACTCGCTTCACTTGTCGGAAAGTCAGCTGGGCGGTGGAACCGATGATCTCGAGGGCCTCTTCCTCGTTTGCCGCACCGGGAAGCTGGACCAGGATGTTGGCGGTGCCGGCACGGCTAACCTCGGGCTCGGCAACGCCGAGGGCGTCGATCCGTTCGCGGATGATCTCGACCGTTTGATCTATGACGGCATCGTCGCTCGCACCCTCGCCAGTCGCCGTCAGGATCACGCTCACGCCACCCTCGAGATCGAGCCCCAACTTGGGTGACCATCCATTCGCGATGACGATCCCCAGGGACCCGATGATCAGGGCCAGTGAGAAAGCCAGATGCGCTTTGTACCTACCTGCCCTCATCGAAGATCCCCCATGCGACGCAGATTACGAGGTGGGTTCGCCGGTGTCGCCGGCCGATGCTGCGGGCTCGGGTGTCTCCTCGGGGTCCAGGTCTTCCGTCACCCGACGGGCGATAGCGGACCTGGTGAACCTGAGTGTCGTGCCCGGGGAGACCTCGAGCTCGAAGTCTTCCTCCCCCATATTTCGGACGGT
>DASQLQ010000173.1:0-35481 GCA_035629935.1 Actinomycetota bacterium | reverse complement strand
ACCGTTCATCTGGAAGTGGAACAAGGCCGCGATGAGGATGCTGCCTCGGGCTGCGTTGAACATGGGAGTCAAGATGATCGAGATGGCCACAACTCCAAGCAGGAACGGGCCCACTGCCCATGCACTCTGCTTGGTACCGCTGAGAATGAAAGCTGGCAGATGCCACACCGCAACGACGCTGCCGAGGATCAACCCCGACCACAGTGGAGCGAAACGGCGCTGTAATAGCGGCAGAGCGACCCCGCGCCACCCGAGCTCTTCGATGGGGCCGATGAATAGCGCGATGGCCAACGCCGGTAAGACGCCGTACCAAGGCGAGAACGGGAACGGATCGCTGATCGTCCCCTTGATCGCCGCTCCCGCATAGAAGACCGCCGGCATCCCCACCAACAAGACGCCCCACCAAACCAGCGGCATCCGGACTAGCGTCAGTCGACGGATGAAACTCCCCAGGCCCCTAGCGCCGTAGTGCCGCCAAACGAGGTACAGGCCTGCGAGACCAGGTGAGTAGACGATCAAGATGAACAACGGGTTCGTGTAGCCCATCGGACCGAAGATGGTCTCCAGCTGCTCGGCGAAGATGACAAAGAGGACACCCATACCCCAGGAAAGCCCGAACGTAAGAGCGAAGAAGGAGCGGAGGGCTCGGACGGGCATGCCTGGTTCCGTCAACTCTGTTTCTAGAACGGGTTCGCTGCTCCTGGCCACCTCCTCCACCCGAATCACTACCGGGGGATCGCTCGGGATACGGCGAAGATCCTGAGTCCTCATCTCTCCTCCGTTTCCTGGGGGTCGTAGCCGAGTCGCCCGCGCGTCAGCAGGATGAGCACGATCGCGGCGATCAGCACTGTGCCGAAGATGACGGCATCCGTGATGCCGTGCACCTGGTGAGGCATGAGGATCAGGGTGTCATTCGCCGGAGTGATCACGGCATGCAACAGGACCACCAGCAGGACGCTTCCGGTCTTGTTGTAGAGATAGGTGTAGAAGAACGCGAGCACAGTTATAAGAACCGGTGCCAAGGGACCATAAAGAGGTAGATGCCACAGTCCCCAAACGAAGCCGAGCAGGAGGGTCGCTTTCACGGGACTCAGTCGCTGCTGCAGCCGGGAAAGAGCGAATCCACGCCACCCCGGCTCTTCGAGGCCCCCTCCGACGGTCAACACGACGAAGAACGTGCCGGCTGCGGTGAGCAGACGACGCGGTAGCAGCGATGGGTCGATCTCCTGACCCAACAACGCGAGCTCGACATTGATCGCGGTCCAGATAAGTGCCGGCAGGCCGAAGGCGTAGAGGTACCAACGTGCCGGTACGCGCCAGTGAAGGATCAGGGCAGCCCATTGTTTGATCGAACCTCCGGTGAACTTGGTGATCGAAGCCGCCGAGATCAACGGCCCGAAGCCTCCGAGGACGAAAAAGGCAAACTCGAAGATGCCCCCGCGCGTCAGATAGGCGCACAGCCACATCGACCACGAGATTGCAAAGGTGAGCATGAAGAACGACGTAACCGGGTGGTCAGCGACCCACGATCGGAGAGCGGGACGAGGTAGGGATGTCCTCGCCTCGACTGCATCCGCAGTGCTCACGAGAGACTGCTCAACCGAAAGAGCCCACGGGCGAGGAGGATCATCCAAACCCAGAGGATCAGGCCGGAAACCGCGGACAGGCCAAGGCCGATCACCGGGACGTAAAGGCCGAAGCCGATCGCGTTGCCGACGATCATCAACCAGCCGACGCTCCGACTAAAGACTCCCCCGCGCAGGATCACGAAGCCGATCGCGATGCCGGCGAGCTGAGCCAGTACGTAGTTGACGTGAAAAGCAGTCCCTTTGAATCCGGCCAACAACGCCTCGCCTGCCCCCACAAGAGATACGCGCTGCGCCTCGGTGGTCGCGTCGGCGTAGCGGTTGCTCAGCGACAGCATCTCGATCGAGGGATTGGTGGAGAAGAAGGCCGCCAACCCAACGAAGAACGTCACGATCGCGAGGGCCATAACGGCGGGGCTCAGTCGCCTCAGAGCAACATAGAGAGACAGCATCACCGGAATCATCAGCACGTTGATGGCCACGAACAGCAGATCGAGGCTGACGAGTCCAACCACGGGATTGTCGTGCAGCAGGGCGAACCACTTCGCGGCTCCTGCCTCGTAAGGCGGGGGCCATGCGACAAAGAAAGCGATCGTCGTCGTTGTGATGACCGCGGCGATGACCGTCGCGATCCCCCCGATCCGATAGAGCGGTCTCCAGTCGGTGTCGGGGATTCGGACGGAGCCGTTGTTGAACGGAGTCCTCACCTGCTCCTGAGCAAGCACCACCTTGATCACCTCCTGAGGCCACATTCCATATGACCAACGTCCCTCGGATCGCTGCGCACGAACAGGGCCGAACAGACCGACCGCCGCAGGCCCAACGGCCCTACCGCAGAACAGGGCCCCGCACGACCATTTAGACCACGGGCGCGATCCCGCGCTCCATCGAAGGGAGGCAACGATGCCCACCATCAAGGAAGCGGCAACAGAGTTCCTCCGCCACAAACGCATCGCGGTCACGGGGGTTTCCAGGAACCCGAGTTCACACGGGAGCAACGTGGTCTACCAGCGGCTGCGCGACCGGGGATATGAGGTGTTCGCGGTGAACCCCAACGCCGATGAGGTCGAAGGCGATGTCTGCTATCAGGATCTCAAGTCGATCTCCGGTGGGGTCGACGCGGTCGTGATCGGTACGAGCCCAACCCACGCTGACTCAACGATGCAGGAGTGCCACGAGCTCGGGATCAGGGACGTTTGGATGCATCGGGCCTTCGGACAGGGCAGCGTCTCCGACTCTGCCACGCGCTTTGGACGCGATAACGGCATCACCGTGATCGACGGTGGGTGCCCGTTGATGTTCGAACCCTGCTCGGACGGCGGCCACAAGGCGATGCGATTCATGTTCACGATGACCGGCAAGGTTCCAAGGAAGGTGTGAGCGAAATGTCCAAAGAGAAGTTCACCATCGAGGAAGCGAAGGAGATCGCCGAGGAACTCGGCATCGACTACACGAACGGCCCATTCGATCTCGAGCAGTTCCGGATGGGTTTGGATGTCGAGCTCGAGCACGGCACCCACGATTCAGAGACCGATGTAACCGGGGATGACTCGATCGTCACCGGCAAGATCGCACTTGCCCATCTACGAGAGTTCCCCGACTACTACACGCGGCTCGCAGTCATGGAGGGCGAGGCCGAGCAGTGATGCGGAGTAACTACTGCGTCGACCTGTATTGGCTGCCCCTGGGCGCTGGAGGCCACTTCGTTCGCTTCAACGGCAGGGTGTACGAAGCCATCGACGCTCGACTCGAGCACCGCGAGGCTGGCGACCTTTACCACTCGGCCTTGGTCATAACCGTGCCCGAGGGCCGCTTCGTGATCGAGGATGCGTGGCCCATTCCCGATGGCGAGGGAGCTTCCCGGGGCGTCGTCGTCGAAGGGCCCGTCGGTAGTTCGCGGTTTGGTCGGATCCGCGCCTTCCGCTACGAGGTCCGGTGCTGGCGCGACGGTGTCATCTCGGATGTCGCGTATGCGGTCGCGAGTCCCCAACGCATCAGTGATCAGGAGATCCCCTCACGTCACATCCTCCGCCTAGTCGCGAGCGTTCCCCCACTTACGTGGGGGCGCCGACCGGCAGGCACGAGCGAGATGTGGAACTCGAACTCCGTCATCTCTTGGCTGCTGGCGCGAAGCGGCATCGACGTCCAAGCGATCCATCCACCCACGGGCGGTCGAGCACCTGGTTGGGCAACAGGCATCCGACTCGCGACGGGAACATCGAGCACTTCAACCGAGTACGAAGGAGCGAGTACAAACGACCTCGAGGGAAGCCGCTCAGGCAACAGGAGAGCGGCGGCCGGGAACGATCCGGGCCCCTAAGGGCGACGGAGGCTTGGGAGCCGCCACCCGGACGCGCGCGTCCAACACGATGCTGCCGCGCGGAGATGGGCGCACTACTACCGGGTTCAGGTCCAGCTCCGCCACATGAGGCAGATCTTCGACCAGTACCGATACCCGCAAAAGGAGTTCCTTCAGGGCCGCAGCGTCAAGGGGGGGCTGACCGCGATATCCCTCGAAAAGCAGCCGGCTCTTCAATGAGTCCAGCATCTCGGAAGCATCTACGTTTGTTAGCGGCGTGATCCTGACAGAGACATCGCGCATGAGCTCAACCATGGTTCCACCCGCTCCACACGCGATCAGAGGGCCGAACAACGGGTCATGGGTAACGCCAATGAAGAATTCGGCTCCTTCAGAGGAGACAAGTTCCTGAACGAGGAACCCATCGACTTCGCGGTTGCGTCCAGCATCCTTCAGTGCGGCAAGCATCTCCCGGGCCGCCTCGGCCGCCTCTTCGGGCGAGGTCAGACCGACACGTACACCTCCCACGTCACTCTTGTGCAGGATCGTTGACGACACGATCTTCACGACCACCGGTGTCCCAACCTGAGCGGCAGCCTTGGCCACCTCCTCCGGCGACTTAACTACCAAGCCAGTCGCAGCGGGGATCCCGTAATGCTCCAACAGAGCCGTCACCTCGTGCGGCTCCAACCATCTATCACCTCGTTCGATCAACGTCGCTGCAAGCCGAACCCCGGCTGCATGATCGATGTCATCGAAAGAAGGGTGCTCTCCATGATCCCGTTCCAGCCATTGCGAATATCTGGTGATGCTGCCCAGAGCCTTAGCCGCCGATTCAGGAAAAGCATGCGTGGGTATAGCGGTTCCGTCTTCTCGAAGTGATTCGTGTATCCCGTGCACGCCTAAGAAGCATCCGAGCAGCGTCTTGCTTCTGTTCTCCACCGCGACCTTCATCAGACCTGCGGCCACATCTTCTGCCCGCGTCACGAGGGGTGGGATGAAGATGACGATGACAGAATCGATCGTGGGATCGACGAGCAGGATGCGTAGCGCCTCCGCGTAGTGCTCGGCGCTCGCAGAAGCGATCATGTCGACGGGGTTGCCGGCGCTTGCCTCCGCCGGCAATAGCCTCTCCAAAGCGGCCACGGTCTCAGTTGACAACTCGGGAACGACCAGGCCGGCTGCTTCGCAAGCATCGGCGCAGAGGATCCCAAGGCCTCCGGCGTTCGTGAGGATCGCCACGTTCGGGCCTGAGGGCAGCGGCTGATGAGCAAGCAGATTGGCGACGTCGAACAGCTCCTCCAAGGTTTCGGTTCTGATGACACCGGCCTGGTGGAACAAGGCATCAACCGCAACATCTTGCGCAACGAGACTCGCCGTGTGAGAGGCCGCGGCCCTCGCACCGGCCTGGGACCGGCCGCTCTTGACTGCCACTACCGGTTTGCTCTGTGCAACCCGACGAGCGATGCGGGCGAACTTTCGTGGATTCCCGAACGACTCCAGGTATAGAAGGACGACATCGGTGTTCGGATCCTGTTCCCAGTACTGCAGAAGGTCGTTTCCGGAGATATCTGCTTTGTTCCCGACCGAGATGAAGGTGGAAAGGCCCAGCCCGAGCTCGGCCGCTCGTTCCATGACGGCGATCCCGAGAGCACCCGACTGGGATGAGAATGCCAGGCGCCCCGAAGCCGGCATCAAGGGAGCGAAGGTGGCGTTGAGTCGAACCGCCGGATCAGCGTTGAGGAGTCCCATACAGTTGGGGCCAACGATCCGCATCCCGTAGCGACGTGCAACTGTCAACAGGTCCTGTTGCCTTCGGGCACCCTCCTCCCCCGTCTCGGCAAACCCGGAGGAGATAACGAGCAGGGCACGCACATCTTTCTGTGCGCATTCCTCGGCAACCTGCAACACACGATCGGCCGGGACGACAACCACTGCAAGGTCCACCGGACCAGGCACGTCCAACACGCTCTTGAATGCCGCCACCGACTGCACCACATCCGTGCTCGGGTTCACGGGATACACGGGACCTGCGAAACCAGCCTCTATGAGGTTATGGAACAGTTCCCCACTGATCGTGCCGCGCTTCCGTGACGCTCCGATCACTGCGACGGAACGAGGCACGAAGAAGCTTCGCAAAGCAGCTGCGGCAGCGACTGCGTCTCGCTTCTCAAACGCTTCGATGGCCTCGGCCGTTGGAGAGGTCGGGAACTGCGCCCGCACTACCCCAGCGTCGAGACTCTTCCGTACCGGTAGCCGCAGTGCAGTAATGACCTCCAGCATGTCGTTGTTCGTCGACAGGACGTCTGCTTCAAAGCATCCGATGCCTGCCTCCGCCGCGGCCTCGCCAAGATGTTCCATCAGCACGCTGCCGACACCTCGTCCCTGGAATGGGTCATCGACAACAATCGCAAGCTCGGCTGTCCCCGGCACGCTGACTACGTAGCTGACGAAAGCAACGATCCGCGGCTCGTTACCGCGCGCCGTCAGAGCCACGAGGCTGAAAACGTTCCGGTAGTCGACCTCCACGAAACGACGAAGTTCCTCGACACTGGGCCTGCGCACCCCGTGGAAACGGAGACGCGATGTTTCAGCCGATATGCGCCCGAACAGTTCGCCTACATCGAAGAGATCCGATGGCAAGACCGGGCGCACGTGGATCGTCGAACCGTCCCTCAGAGGTACGTCAACAGCACGGTGTTCCGGGTACCCGACTGGGAACGTCATATGAGCACGCTCTCAGTTCTGCAGGTCGCGGCGGGAGAAGGTGAACGTCGCTATCAGCACAAGGATGATCGATATCCCCATGAACGCAGCTAGGTAACTAACGACGAAACCGCGCACCAGCGGGTCGCTGGCTACGTAGTGGTGGAAGGGTGAGATACCCGCGTAGGAGGCTAGCTCTGGAACCAGCGCCGTAACGGATTCCCATACGTAAGCAGCGATAGCGGCGGCCGTGGGGATCCCCACAGAGATCCCCCGGTGGCCGGTGACCGCACCCAAAGTGAGCGCTATCGCGCCGAACAGAAGCCCAAATAGGAGAGCGTTGATCGACGCGGCCGCGAGTCCTACCGTGCTTAGCTGGAGGTCGAAAGCCCTGCAAAGCAAGAAAAGAGAAACGAAGAGCAGAGCATCCAGCATCACCATCTGCACGCACAGCGCAGCGAATTTCTCAACCACGACTCGGGTCCGAGACAGAGGATTAGCTAGCAGTAGGTCCATCGTCTTTCGATGCTCCTCGCCCGCGATCGCCTCCGCTCCCTGGCCGATCGCGAACACGAGGAACAAGACAGGCACCATCAATTGAAAGAGCCGACTCTGCACGTATCCGATCGGCGAGGTGAGACTTCGTTCACCTATCAGTGACTTGAGTGCCGCCGGGAGTTCCTCGGTGAGCTTGTCGAGCTCCGGACTGTTTCTGACCGAAGGAAATATCGAGATGATTCCAGCCGTGAGGACGATGAAACCTATGCCCCACCAGATGAGTGCTCGCCGTCGATCGAACAGGGTCTTCGACCACACGCTACCCATCGGCGGGCTCCGAGTAATAGGAGAGGAATGTCTCTTCGAGATCCGGTTCATGGCTTATGACATCCACGACCTCGTGCCGGGCAATCGCCTTGAGCAGCGGATCCACCGAGCCCTCGACGGTGAAGTGGGCAACATTGCCGATCGAGTGTGACTCGACGACGCCGGCGATCCCACTCCAGTCTTCAGCCGGCACACCGCCGGCAAATTTGAACTCCAAGCTTCGGATCGCTTTCGAGCGCAAAGCGGCAACATCCTCGATAGCGACGAGCGAGCCGCTACGGATGATCCCGACCCTGTTGGCCATGTGCTCGACCTCGGAGAGCACATGCGAGGACAGAAACACTGTTCGTCCCTCAGCGGCCGTGTCGGCAAGCATGCGATGGAACTCGTGCTGGATGAGCGGATCCAGCCCGCTGGTCGGCTCGTCCAAGATCAACAGGTCCGGTCGATGCATGAAGGCCTGGACCAGGCCGACCTTCTGCTTGTTGCCCTTCGACAGATCCTCAATCGGACGCGACGGATCGAGCTCGAGTCGTTCGCATAGTTCCATCGCGTGATCGAGAGGGACGTGGCCTCGGATCGAGGCGAAGAAAGCGAACAACTGCTTCCCAGTCAGACCCTCATATAGGGACAGCTCCCCGGGGAGGTAGCCGACACGGCGACGGATCTCTACGGATTCCGTGAACGTATCCATCCCCAAGACCTCGGCGCGACCGGCAGTAGGCCGTATGAAATCCATGAGCAACCGGATCGTCGTGGTCTTGCCGGCGCCGTTGGGCCCTAAGAAACCGAAGACCTCCCCTGCTACGACCTCCAGATCAAGATCCGCCACGCCGCGTGTCTTCCCGTAATCCTTGGTTAGTCCGAGACATCTGATCGCGGGAGTCGCCTTCACCTGTCTAACCCTAGGGGGTCACCGGCGTTCGGGCTCCGAACGCCAGCTTCACGACAATCTGCCTTGATGCAACCTACGGGCCACGGCAGGACCGACCATGATCCACGCGAGGACCAATATCCAGACCCTCCCTGCCGCGATGTTGTAGTCCATAGCCAATTCGGACCACGGTTTACCGTCGACGAAGTGGCCGAAACCGAACTCGAATGATGTAGTCATCACGGTCCAAGTGAAGCCGATCTTCAGGGCGCTCCTCAGTGTCGGTATCGGCCAGCGACGCTCCAGCAATGAGAAGTAGAGGCCCAGCAGAAGGATCAACATCACCGTCGCGATGTAGTGCGCCGCGATGTCGCCAACGCTGTCCTTATAGACGAGTTCGCGGATCGTTCCGTTGACGATCCCCAGGACGGATCCACCTAACCAAGCAATCGTCCATGGCCTCCACACCGAACGGTCGGCAAACCTCTGGTGCAAAGACATCGTTGCCATCAACTCAGCTCCTTCCCACGAGACCGCTTCCTCGCCGGTGGATCCCTCCAAAGAAATGCACCGCCAGGTACGCACTTGCGCCCGTCACGCATGCCCACAGTGGGACCAGGGCAACATCGAAATCGGGGTGGTTGGCAAGCGACATGAACAGCGACATACCTAGTAATGCCAAACCTTCGGTTATGCCCTTGACGAGGAGGATGCTGGCAAGGACAAAGCCCCACGCCTGTCTCCGACGCAGCATCCGCGCCCCGAGGATAAATAGGGGCACCACCAGTCCTAGATCCAGGATGAACACCACCGAGGTTGGGTGTCCCGCCGACGTGACGCTCGAGGGGGTGTCCCCGGTGACGAGGGCGGCGATCACCTGCATGCCCCAAAGAACGCCAAGAGCGATTCCGAAGCCCAACAGGTACCGGGAGACCGCTTTGATCGGGGCATCTTGTGTGAAACGCGACGCTATCGAATCCGCATCGAGGTCGATGAGAGCTCGCACAAGCGTGAATGCCGACAACGTCAACAGCGCGAGATAGACGAGGAACAGCGGGTTCCAGGCGATCCCGAAGATGTAGAGGTACGAGTAAACGATGTAGCCCATCACCCCGAGCCACACCAGCCGGCCCACCTCGGAGCCTCGTTCCAGGAGACGAGCCGAAACCAGTAAAGCCGGCAGCACTAGAACCAGCGACACGAAATCCTGGCCGCGCAACTGTGAGCTGACCCAGAGGTTGTCACGATACACACCGAAGAAGAGTCCTCCGGATGTGGCGACAACGAGAAGGGTGGCGATGGCCAGTGTCGCTCGGAACCTGAACCGAGCGCTCACCCTGTCACTCCTTCCACGTCCCCGACTTTCTTGATGACTTCTCGCCTCAGCCGATAAACACTTCCGAAGCCCCGCTGAACACATCCTCGACGCTCTTGTGGATGTCGGCGCTATCAGCCCAGAACCGCGCCGGCCGGAACTTCTTTAAATGGTTCTGCTCGATGCCTTCGACTATCTCCTTCGCGACGAACTGCGCCAGCGCAGGCGCGATCGTTACTCCGCTGTGCCCGGTAGCGATGTAGATCGAGCCGACACCCGGTAGGGGGCCGACAATCGGCATCTTGTCGCGCGGCATCGGACGCCATTCGAGCGTGAAGTGGTCCACGCTCGTGGTTTCCAGGATCGGAAATGCCTTTCTCGCCTGACGAAGGAGCATGCGGGCATGGTCCTTAGTCGGGTTCTTGGCAACTTCGTCCTGCGCACGTTCACCGATCAGAACCCGCCCGTCTTCCAGTTGCCGAAGGTGGACCGGCACTTCGCCCGTTGGGTACACGTAGACCGTCCGGTCGGTGAAGTGCTCGACCGGTTCGGTGACGCACAACAGACCAGGACTCGGCTCCATCGCAAGGTCCCAGCCCAACCGCTCGAGCAGAGCGGTCGTCTCGGCACCGGCCGCGATCACCACGGTTGAAGCCTCTATGAGGTCCTCCCCGACACGCACGGTGACACCGGACTCCTCGAATGTGAGCGACGCACGGCCGACGAGCACGGTGCCTCCCGCTTCGGCGAAAGCTCCTCGCAAAACTTCGATCGCCTGCAGGGGATCGGCCTGGCCGTCGTCGGGAGCGTGCGTAGCTGTGAAGGTCCCACTGAATTCGCTAGCCGGTTCGAGATCCTTGACCTCATCACCATTGATGAAGCGCACCGGGTAGCCACGGTCTTCAGCTCGTTGAAAGAGCTCAGTCAGGAAACGACCGGCGTCGGCTGACTCTGCCCAGCGGATCTCTCCCGGGAAGCGAACGCCGAGCTTGTCACCGAAGGTCTTGGCCCACTCGCGCCAACCGATGATCCCGTGGTTTTTCAGCAGATAGACCTCACGCACAGGTTCATCGAATGACGTGAGCGATGCGAAAGAGAAAGCCGATGCTCCTTGAGGGTCGATGTCGCGCTCCATGAGGATCGTCTCCGCCCCCGCGTCCTGCAATCCATAAGCGATGGCGGTACCAACGATCCCGCCACCGATCACCACCACTGGACGAGTCATGTCCGCTCCTCTCAACACTCAGTCACCCAGCCGACGGCCGGATATCAGATCCGTTTTGATCGACACGAAGAACTCCTTGTCGCCATCGACCCACGGAAACAAAGGGAGCTTGCGGACACGTTCGAGCTCGTCTGGGTCGGCTACCACGTGCGCCTGGCCCCTCACCACGACGCTCCAACCGATCTGCCACGTGGGCTCAACCCAGTCGACTTCGAAGGCCACGAAAGACTTGTGCACCGCAGCGTGGAATTTCGTCCCGGGGTCGGTGCGGAAGACGATGTGGTCGCCGTCGACCGCATAGTTAACGGGGAAGATGACGGGCCTTGGTCCCGGCAGAGCGACCCGTCCGACACAGGCCGGGTGGCGCTCCATCAACTTCATGCACTCTTTTCGATCGAGCTGTTCCATCGTTCTGCCACGCATGTTGCTGCCTTCCTCTTCGTTTCCGATGTCCTAGGCGGTCCGTTTCCGGGGAGAGAGCTCGACGGCGTCGAGAGCTTGGGGCGCTAGTCGTTCGATCAACGGAAAGACCGTCTTTTCCTCGGAGCGGATATGAGATTCGAGAAGCTCTCCGATCCTGGTCAATGACTCGCCGGGTGCGTTTCCGGCAGCGACCTGATCGCTGAGTCGATGAACCGCGGCGTGGATCTGAAGATGCTCCATCATCGTTCGAGCAAGAACCGATTCTGCTTCTGGCTCGCCTACGGCCAGCGGGAAGATCTCCTCCTCCTCCTCACGGAAGTGAGTGAGAGTCTCGGACCCAAAGAACTCGAGGAACTCGCGCGCCCGTTCGACACGCTTGTCGTTGGGTTCGGTGTGGGACAACTTCAATCGCCTAGCTTGTCCAAGAGCATGGTGGTGATCGTGCGTTAGTGGGATCAAGCTCTCGTGACGTTTCACTGGACCACCACCGCGGTAACCATTCCGAACATCCCGTCCTCGCTTTCTGCGTGAGTGAGGATGTGGCAGTGGAACGCCCACGTCCCCGGCTCGGTCGCCTTGACTAATACGTCAACCCTTTCGCCGGGAGCCACCAAGACGGTGTCCTCCCAGTGGGGGTCGGGAAGGTAGTGGCCGTCCTTGGCGATGACCTTCTGTGGCACTCCGTGAAGGTGCATCGGGTGGATCTGGAGGCCCTCGTTCATGTAGCGGATGCGGAACGTGTCTCCCTCATCGACAACGATCGGAGCGGTTCCGGGGAATCCTTTACCGTTCAGAGTGAATCCGAGGGGCCCATCGTTGAGCACCATCGTCACGTCCTGGTCCACGGATGGGTCCTTGGGATCGGCGACGATCATGGTGCCCAAAAGACCCATAGGAACCTGCTTCTGCGCGTTGAAATGCGAGTGATACATGTTCGAGCCGGTGTTGCGGATCGTGAACTCGTAGGTGAACGAATCGCCGGGCAGCACCGCGTCCTGGCTGATCGCCGGGACACCGTCCATGTTGGCCGGCACGGTCATCCCATGGAAATGGATGGTTGTGGGTTCGGCAAGTTTGTTGTGCAGAACGATCCGCACCCGGTCACCCAGCTCTAGCTTCAGTTGGGGGCCGGGAACCATGCCGTTGTAGGCCCAGGCTTCCTTCACATCGCCGGGCGACACTTCCCACTTCACCTCGTCGGCCGTCAGCTCGAAAACCTTCACACCGTCGACGATGTCCGGCTCGAGAACGGTTCCCCCGATCCCTTTGGTTTTGGCGGGGAACGACCCGGTGACTTCGGCGTCGTGCATGGCCATCTGTTGCGCGCTCATCCCACTCATGCCGGAGTGATCCATCCCGGAGCCACCAGCGCCGTCACCGACGGTCAGCGTGCCCTTCATGCCACCGCCGGCGTGACCGGCTACCTCACAGACAAAGGTGTACGAGCCTGCTTCGAGATCGGAGACATCCAGGGTCGCCGATTCCCCGGCAGGGATCATCTCCGTGCCACCCATGCCTTCGATCGCAAAGTTGTGCTCTGTCTGACCGTCATTTGTGACTTCGAAGCGAGCGGTGCCCGCTGCAGCAGTGAGTTTGGCCGGCTTGATGAAGAGATCGCCGAGCGTCACTTCGATCGTCTGCGCGTCGGCCGCCGCTTGGGTTCCGGCCACGGCTGAGCTCTCCCGGCCCGAATCGAAAACGGCCATCGAGATCAGTCCGACTCCAAAGGCGATGACGACGCAGAACCCTGCGATCCCACCGAACCACATGAACCTGACCCGCTCACTCACTATCTCGTTCCTTTCGTGATTAGAGGCTTAGTGCAGAAGGGACGGGCCTCGCGGCCCGTCCCCGACGTTTGACGCAGTTGGCTATTCCAGAACCGGGTGCTTCTGAACGAGGTTGGTCTTGCGCCACCAGTTGCCGAGGCCGAGGAAACGACCGGCTCCGACGTAGGCGATCCCGATCAGGACCACTGCGTAGATGATGTGGTCGTCAACCACAGGGTTGTTCTCCGGGAACAGCGAGCCTGCGAGGTACATCATCCCCATGAGGACTGCCCCGCCGACTGCGGCGATGCGGGTCATGATCCCGAACATCAAGCCAAGGCCGATGCCCAGAAGCCCGAGCATGAATCCCCACTCGACGATCGGCGAACCGACCATGCCCTCGAAGATGCTTTGGAACGGCTCCTTGGTGTGCAGACCGAAGCCGAGGAAACCATCGGTCGGTGAGCCACCGCTGATCCACGCGTCCGGGCCGAAGAAGTTGATCCCTCCGGTCTCGGGGTTGCGTCCGGTTGAGAAACCAAGCGCGAACGCCTTGTCCAGGAACGCCCACAGGAACGTGAACCCCAGCAAGAGACGCAGCGCGCCCCAGAACCTGCCGGCTTTCGGATGAACGATCTCGGCCTCGGGGATCGAGAGCTCGCTGATCTCGACTCGGGGAGGCGCTTTCTGGGTCATGACCATGGTCTTCCTCCTTCTTTCTGCTCGACTTCCATGTTCTGTATCCAGGATGTCGAAAAAGGGGGCTGAGACCTAGGTCCAGGGGGACCTACTTGGGGGGGCCGCGCGGCCCCCCCGAAAAGTGACCCTTATTGGGGGTCTGGGTGGGGCTCGTTAGCCCGGGCCCGGGCCACATAGGAGGCCGCTTCCGCCCTGCGGGCCACCTCGAGTTTCTGCAGGATCGCCGATACGTAGTTCTTGACCGTCTTGTCCGACAGGTGGATCCGCTCGGCGATCTCCTTGTTCGTCAGACCCTCGCCGATCATGTCGAGGATGCGCTCTTCCTGAGCCGACAATCTCGACAGCTTGGGGTCCTTCTCGTCGAACTTCGCCTTCCGCAGGCGTTCGAGCACACGCTTCGTGACGTCGGGGTCTAACAGGGACTTCCCACTAGCCACGGTTCTGATCGCATCCAGGAGATCCCGGCCCCTGATCTGTTTGAGCACGAAGCCTGCCGCCCCCGCCATGATCGAGTTGAACAGCGCCTCGTCATCCGAGAACGAGGTGAGCATGATGACCTGGGCATCGGGGCGCTCGTCTCTTATCGCCCGGCACGCCTCGATCCCCGATCCACCCGGCATACGAACGTCCATCACGACCACGTCGGGCTGGTGGGTACTGGCGAGTGAAACCGCCACAGGACCGTTATCTGCCTCGGCCACCACCTCGATGTTCCCCTCCGCCTCGAGCAGGGTACGGAGACCTTGGCGCACGATCTCGTGATCGTCCACGAGCATCACCCTGAGAGTGTCGGACATCCCTACTCCTTCTCCCCCGGGAACGACAACATGTGCAGGGTTCCCTTGTCGGGCCGCGGAGAGATGACGATCTTTCCTCCAAGACGGCGAGCGCGCTCCTGCATGTTGCTCAGACCATGGCCGCGAGAGACCGTGTCGGGATCGAAGCCGACCCCATCGTCTTCGACGGTCAGCACGACGGCACGCCCCTCCCGGACCAAACAGGCAACCTGCACCTCGTTCGCCTGAGCATGACGTGCGATGTTCGAGAGGATCTCACGCACGATCTGGATGAGGTCGCCCTTCGAGTTCTCCGGAACCATGGCCAGTGCGTCATCAGAAAGTTGCATCGTGACCTCTGTCAAAGAGTTGACGTTCAGGTCCTTCGCAAGTTCCTCGATCGCTACTCTGATCCCCCGCTCCTCGACGCTCTTGGGTTGCAGGGCGAAGATGTACGACCGAACATCACGAACTACGTTGTCGAGCGTCCCGATAGCTTCATCCACGCGCTCCCTGGTTGCATCCGGGTCGCGCTCGACAAGCGACATGGCGCCTTGCAACGAAAGACCCACCGAATAGATCGATTGGATGACTCCGTCGTGAAGTTCTTTGGAGATGCGGTCGCGCTCCTCCAACACAGCAAGGTCCTCGCTGCGGGCCTTGATCTCCTCCAACAGATAGGCATTCTGGATCGCGACACCGGCTTGAGCCGCGAGGGTCATCGCTATCCGTTCGTCGTCCTTAGAGAACTCGAGGTCCCCCTCTTTCTCGGTGAGATAGAGCCGGCCATAGATCCGATCTCGCACGACGATTGGCACTCCTAGGAAGGAATGCATCGGTGGGTGGTTAGGTGGGAAACCGTACGAGTCAGAGTGTTCGGATATCTCGCGCATCCGCATGGGCCGGCCACCCTCGATAAGGACGCCCAGCAATCCTCGCCCATGAGGAAGGTCTCCGATCTCATCGGCCGTCTTCTTGTCGATGCCGGAGTACACGAACCGCAAGAGGAGTCCATCGGTTCCCACAACTCCGACTGCGGCGTAACGAGCGCCGACCACCTCACGGGCAAGATCGGCTATCCGCTGCAGCAGAGCATCGAGATCTAGCTCCGAGGCCAGGGCCAACCCGGCCTCGACGAGACCGGCCGCACGGCGTTGGGCTAGATCAGTCATGACCTGAATCTATGCCGTCGGCGACTTCATAGGTTCAGAGCTCTGGCCAATCGGTCCCAAGAAGTCCGACCACATCCCTCATCGAGATCATTCCGCTCACATCTCCGTCGGAGGTCACCACGATGTGCCTGATACCGGAGTCGTTCATCTTGGCGATGGCATCACCGATCACGGCCGTCTCTTCGGCAACCACGGCCGCCTCGGTCATGTACTCACATACCTCTGTCTCCTCGATGTCGAACCCATCTGCTATCGCCCGAACGATGTCTCGCTCTGAGAGCACGCCGGCCAGGCCTTGTGGTTCGAACACCACGAGGGCACCGATCTCTTCATCGGCGAGCAGCTTCGCTGCCGAGGCAAGACTCTCGTTCTTCGAGACCGTCACAGGCATCCGCGGTCTGAGCTCACTGATCTTCATGACAACCTCCTCAGTTCGGTACTGGCTCGGATCCCTCTCGGCGTGAACGCAACAGTCGCGTCAGTACCAAAAGGGCTTGTTGACGATCCTCAGTTGTGGCGACTTCTCCGGTTGGGCCAGCGCTGCCGATCGCAGCTCCGCAGAGAAGAACGTGGGCCCCTGGGTGATTGCGTTGGAGGCCCTCCGCATACTCACCAGAAGGGATCGCGGTCGAGTGATAGCGGAACTCCCCCTCGGCAGACGAGTCGACGAGAGCGATGTCGGATCGCTGGGCCAGGGGGCAGGATCCCCTGGCGTACAGATTGCAAGCTGTATGAGCGGGGCCTAAACAACTGACGACTCTGGCGCCGGCCAACTCGAGCACCCCTCGAGCTTCTTCGATGAAGAATGGATCTTCCGTCACCAAGAGAACGCGTGTGTCCTGCTCTGCGCCCACGGTCATCAGGAAACCTCTTTGACGAGAGGTCCCACCGCCCAAGGGTCTTGTCCACGGCCAAGGTGATCCGGCTTGACCGAGGTGTCATCCCAGTCCCAGTCGAGCTCGTCCACGACTTGAAGAACGCCTGGAACCGAGGATGCGATGTGCAGCGCCAGGTCCCGGGTCGACTTGCGGTCGACAGTGCCGTGAACCGTGATCACCCCATCGAGCGCCTCGACCTCGAGGCTACGGAAGTTTTCCGACCCCAGGATCTCAACGTTCTCTCGGACGGCGCTCCTGAGATCATCATTGCTGCGGGCCATGACTCGGACCAGATCGGCCCGGGCCAGGACGCCGACCACGACATCTTGAGAGTCCACCACTGGAAGGCGACGGATGCCATGCCGGTCGATCAGCGATGCGGCTTCCCAGATGCTCGTGTCGGCAGAGACTTTCACGACGTCTGCTGTCATGACATCGGCCACCGTGGGTTTGTGTTCTATCGCGGGGACCCTTCCGTGGATCAAGAACATCAAGGGATTCGCGGGCCCATAGGCGGATCCGGTTCTTGGCGGCTCTGCATACGCCGCTACAAGATCGGCCTCGGAAATGATGCCGACCAACCGGCCGTCCTCGACAACGGGTGCACCGCTGATGCGGTTCGACACAAGTCGTCTCGCGGCCTCACTGATCGGATCTTGTGGGCGAAGCGTAACCACCATGTTCGTCATCACATCGCCGACTTTGATATCATTCATATTGTTTCTCCCTCTGCGTATGTAGCGGGATAGATGCCTGTGCTTCCAACGAGGACAGGCGGTTGCACGAGATCCTTCTGAGCAATGGTCAGATGACCAACGGCGCCCAAGACATCGCCGCGGGTAACGACACCGATCAACCGCCCGGACTCGACGACGGGCACCCGATTGATCTGATGGACCCTCATCAACCTCGCAAGGCCCTCGATCTCTTCTTCGGGCCCGACCATTACCGGGGGCGTCGTCATGACATCCCTCGCGCGCCGTCTGTTACGGGGAAGATCGTTAGCGCGCATGAACGAACCGTGCCTGTGGCTTCTCACCGCGAGACGGACCATCGGTCCGCCCAGGACATGGGCAAGGTCACGTTCGGAGATGACGCCAACTACCTTGCCCTCTCGGTCTACAACCGGCATCCCGGAGATGTCTCGCTCGGCGAGGATCTCGGCGATCTCCTCGAAGAACGCCTCTTCCAGACAGGCGACCGCAGGAGCCGTCATAAGGTCACGAGCCGTCGGCCCACTCCCGTCGTCCACGTCTCGATGCGGGATGAGGTCGCGCAACGAAACGATCTGAAAGTCGGTCTCCTCGCGCACGATCAGGTGCCGGATACGCGCCGCCTTCATCCGCTCTAGGGCATCCGCATCACTGACCGGCCCGTCCATAACGACGGGGAAGTCGTTGACGATCTCAGACACCCGCGTTTCGCTTGGCGTCCCATCCTGTGCGACGAACCACGAGAGGTCGCGTTCGGTGACGAGCCCGGTGAACTTTTTTTCGGGGCCCAAGACACCCAGCGCTCCGATGCTGCAATCGGCCATCAAACGTGCCGCTTCCTGAACCGTCGCCGTCGACCGGATCGAGATCAGCGGATGCGTTTCCACTGTGATGCTCATGGTCAGCTCCCTTTTCCATTTCCGTTACTCACCAGCCTTTGCCCTGGGCAGCCCGACGACTAGGGCCGTGTGGCCCAAGCTCCCCCTGCCGTTGGGCTCTAGGGGGATCTCAGCGACTGGGATGCAATGCAACACGGAGGTGGTCTTGATCAAAGAGATCGTCGAAGTGAAAAAGGGGCGGCTATCCGTCCTGGCTGCCGTCGTAGGGGTCGGACTTCTTGGAACCTCATGTGTACGGGCGGATTCGCTCGAGCCTCCGATGTCCTTCGGTCAGGCAGCCGACTCTACCGATGCAGACAGGACGATCACCGTCACTACGTTGGACACGATGGCCTTCCGGCCGGCCGTCATCGAAGCCGAATCGGGAGAAACGATCCTGTTCCGTGTACGGAACACGGGGAGGTTGCCACACGAATTCATGATCGGTGACGAGGCCGAGCAGGAAGCACACGAAGAAGAGATGGCGGATTCGGACATGACCGCCCACTCCCACTCATTCTCCGTTCTTATCGAGCCCGGCGACACGGGCGAACTCGCTTGGTCGTTTCCCGAATCCGGCAACCTCATGTACGGGTGCCACGTTCCGGGCCATTACGACTCCGGGATGAAAGGTGCGATCGAAGTGGGCCCCTAAGGGGGATCCCAGCGACCGGGATGCAATGAGGGAAAGAACACGATGAAAGGGGTGCCGCCATGAAAGTTCTACACGCAGCCGACGGTCTCGAGGCCGCGGAAGAGGCTCGGCGCTTGATGAAGAAACTCTTCCGTCGAGAAGGCCTGGAGGTCACCGTCGTGAGCGTCACTTCCACCGGGCTTCCATCTCTAGGCGAGCTTCCCTACCGACTCGACCCCAAAGAGCTAAGACGTCCCGACAGTGTGGCGATCGTCGACGCTGCGGTTGAGGACCTACGGGGTGCGGGATTCTCGGTCTCTGGTCGGGTCTGCGAAGGCGATCCGGCAACTGAGGTACTGCATCTCATCGAGCGCGACTGGTTCGATGTCACGGTAATCGGCACGGGCCATCACACCTGGATGGGGGCCCACTTGCTGGGAAGCGTCAGCACCAACGTGCTTCACAGTTCCCCCTCCTCTGTCCTAATGGTCCACAAGATCGAGTCGGACGATGAAGTAGCGCGCGTGCTTGTCGCCACGGACGGGTCCAGAGGTTCTGACCAAGCCGTCCAATGGCTCAGCCGAATCATCGACCCAGAGCTCTGCACCGTGACGGTCCTATCGGTCGCCCCGGATCTGCCCACGCCGGTTATGCCGCCCCTCGTGCCTTTGATGGCAGAAGCAGACGATCGGACCCGACATGCCATGGAGGCAAGGGCCTCGCAGATCGCTGGGAAGGCCGTCTCTGCCTTGAACGACCTCGGCTTTAAAGCAGAGCCCAAGGTTGTCAGCGGAAGCCCGGTCGAGCAGGTGTTGGAAGAGGCAACGGCAGTTCGATACGACCTGGTTGCAGTGGGGACGCGAGGCATGGGAGCGGTGCACAGGACCATGATCGGTTCCGTAAGCGACCAGATCACCAGACACGCTGGCGCGACTTTCGTCGCCCGGCGCCTGACGCACTGATGACGAAAGGAGGATCCGATGGACGAGATCAAGATCCTGCTTGTGAATCCTGATGCCGAGCAACTCGACGACGACCGGGATGTCCTGCGGTCTATGGGGGTCACGCCGATCGTCTGTCTAGGTCCAGAGAGGACCAAGGGTTGCGCCTTGCTTCGCGGCTGGCACTGCCCCAAGGTCGAGAGTGCCGACGCGATCGGTCTCGAGCTCGACCTCGAGGTTCCGGACCACCGGGACCTACTGATCCGCTACGCGACCGGGGTCGACCGACCCGTCGTGCTGATGTCAGAACCCTCGAGCAGCCTTGAAGACGTGATCCAACTCGCGGTCGAGAGAAAGCTCGAGCAACCCGCCTAGAAGCCGATCGCAAATTCGATCACGACCATCGCCGTCGCGGATCCGATGAGCGTAGCGAGAGCGGGGCCGCGGGAAGGTGGCTTGAACGCCTCGGGGAGTAGCTGGGTGATAACCATCCACAACATGGCTCCGCCGGCGAAACCCAGCCCCACCGGAAGCAATGGTTCAAAGGACCTGACCGCCAGGAAAGCCGGGACTGCCATCAGTGGCTGAGGCAGGCTCGAGAAGATGCTCCACCCGATCGCGCTTCGGGTCGTCTCGCCGTGTGGGATGAGCGTGAGACTGACCGCGATCCCCTCAGGGATGTTGTGTATGGCGATCGCAACGGCGATCAGGATCCCGAGTGATCCTTCGTCGGCACCGCTCACGCCCAATGCCACGCCTTCGGCCGACGAGTGGACCGTCATGACTCCGATAACCAGGAGAGCCGTCATCCCTCGGGCGCCGCGCAGATTCCCGATGTGAGCTTCTCGTCCTTTACCAAGTACCGCCCGGCTTGCGGCGATGAATCCGACGCCCAGGATCGCCCCGATCAGGGTTCGGAGCGGTTCCGAAGATGCCCCTTCGTAGAGCAAGCCGATCGTCGCACCGAGCATGCAACCGGCAGCCAGCGCGCTGGGAAGAGCCACGGATCTGCTTTTCATCGACCCTAGAGCTAGAACCGGAAACGCGCCGAGACCGGTAGCAAGAGCCGTCCCGAGCGCGATGAGAAAGACTTCTAGGAGACTCACAAGTACCCGCGTCCATCACCTTCACTACATGAGTTTGCGGCCAGACACTAGTTCCATCTCGATCTTGACGAAGTGTTCCTTGCCGATCGGAGTGCGCCCTTCGGCCCAGGGAAAGAGGGGCAATTGGACCAACCGCATGATCTCCTCGGGGTCGGTGACGAGCCGGGCCTGACCTCTGATCAGCACACTCCATCCTCTATGCCAGGTTGGCTCCACCCAATCGACCTCGAAAGCCACGTAGTTCGCGTGGAGAGCCGCATCGAACTTCCTGCCCGGATCCGTTCTGATCACGACATAGTCGCCGTCCACGACGTAATTGACCGGCAGTATGACGGGTCGAGGACCGGCGACCGAGATCCTTCCGAGCTGCGCCGGATGCTTCTCGATGTACTTGATGCACTCTGCGCGATCCATCGCTTCGAGTTTTCTGCTCGTTCCCACGGTCATTGGAGTCTCCTTCCCTAAGACCAGCTGCATCCAGCTTCGTGCGATTACCGAGAGGCGGCAAGAGCCGGACGGACCGCCGCCCTGCGTGCCGGGTGGCCCTACAAGAACGGACGTTTTAGCGCGACCTTCCTTGTAGTGACGCGGATCGACGGAAGGAGCAGCGAATGAGTAGCCATGCGATGTACCACCCACTCGCGACGAGTGAGAGCGTTCACGTCACAGGACGGCGGATAGTTGCGACGTTGCTTGACGGCCTGCTCTTGGGTCTTGTGTACAACGTGCTCGTCGGCATCTTCGGAGAGATCTCCAATCCGGCTCCCTGGCACTGGGAAGGAGCGATGCCGAGCGTTCTTCCGAACGTACTCTATGCAGTAGGAGCAATCGCCTACTTCGTTCTCATGGAGGCCTACGTAGGCCAGACCCTCGGCAAGATGGTGATGGGGATCGAAGTCGTACGCGAGGACACCGGAGGGCCTCCGGGGCTGGCAGCAGCTTCGATCAGGACTCTCTTGCGGCTGATCGACGGGAGTCTGGGATACCTCGTCGCATTCATCACCGTCCTGGTCAGCCAGAAGCGCCAACGCCTCGGTGACATGGCTGCCCACACGTTGGTGGTGCGGAAGTGAGAACACAGAGGGTCATCGCCGCGATCGTCCTCTCCTCCACGCTTGCCTGCCTCATGGTCGCGGTATTCCTCAGTGCTTCTCTCGGATGGCCCGGCGCGGCACTAACGGCCGCGTCGGGCTTAGCCGTTTACCTCTTGTACGTCTCGGCTCTGGGGCCATGGCACCGGCGGTGGGGTTCGACCAACGAGGAAGTCGCAAGACCGATGCCCGGCGATTCGATCATCGAGAACGCCGCATCAACCACCAGGGCCATCGGGATAGCGGCTCCGCCTAAGCAGGTCTGGCCATGGTTGGTGCAGATCGGATTCGGTCGAGCAGGCTGGTACAGCTACGACTGGATCGACAACGACGGCAACCCGAGCGCTAATCGCATCGTCCCGGAGCTGCAGAACCTCCAGGTCGGCGACACCATCGAGATGGTGCCCGGCTTTGGCCCCAGCGTCGTCGAGATGAAGCCCAATCAGTACTTCGTTGCCGGTGACGAGAAAGACGGCACGTGGTGCCTCGCGCTCTATCCGATGGCTCAAGGAGGGACACGCTTGATCAGCAGATGGCGTCAGAAATGGGTGACGAAGGGTGTTGCAGCGCGGTTCTTCGTTCTCATCTCGGATCCGGGCGCCTTCATCATGGAACAGAAGATGCTGCGCGAGATCAAACGAAAGGCAGAGGAAAACGGCTCGCTACACCAGAAAGCAGTCGACGATGATCGATATCAGAGAAGCAACAGCGAAATTCCTGTCTAAGAAACGCATAGCTGTCCACGAGAAATAGTCATGTGAACACAGGTCATGCGAGGTTTGTCCGGTCATCGTGCAGCAACACTAGAAGGAACCGTCAACGGCAACGAGTGACGGTCGGCTCGGAAACCCAGCAGTTGACCGCTGCCGCCGGTGGTGGTGAGTTGCATTTCGAACTCGACGCGGATGACAAGCTCGACAAGGGCAAGGTTACTGCGCTGTCCGTCTCGATCGTTTGGACCGGTGGGGTCACATACTCGTCCATCGACTTCGACACCGGGGCACCCGTCACCATCGACGGGTACAAGTAGGAACCTGATTGCATCCCAAACCTTAGAAGGGTCCGAGAGCTATGGCACTAACTCTCGGACCCTCCGCTTAGGAAGCGCTTCTACGGATCAACAACGACGGTGCACTGATAGGTACCCGGCTCCAAGTTCTTGAACGACTCCGACGTGTCGTCGAAACTCGAAGGAGTCGTATCGGCCGGGGTAGATGCCACGCCTGTGCATTCGATCTGCGAGTTCGTTCCACCGATTACCTGCGATTGGACCGACACCGTGATGTTCGTCAGTGGCGTGTTACTGAAGGACACGGACTCGCCGACGTAGGTGGTGGCTCCACAAGTCGCTTGGTTATCGACAGTTACCGACTTGCTAGCCTGATTCGCATATCCCGCCGGCACCGTCTCGACCACTGAATAAGTGCCAAACGGCAGCGAACCGAGGCACAACTTGCCGCTCGAGCCGGTCGTTCCTGTTGCTACCGTCGTGCTGCCGCTCTTGATCGTGAACGTCACTCCGGCGTGAGGATGATCTCCAGGTCCTGATGCTGCGTGCTTCCTGGTTTTCGTGACGAGCACAGCACCCCTCAGCCGAGGATTGACGAAGGTGAGTGTGACTTCAGTAGCAGTGGTTAGGGACACGTGCTGATCGGCTGCTTTGCTGTGACCCGCTGGAACCACGGTTTCGACCACCCAGTACTCACCGAAGAACACGTCGGTCAGAGTGCAGACGCCGGTGGATGAAGTGGTGCACTTCCTTCCGGTCGTCGTGTCTTCCGAACCGCGGGTCCCACCGATGGGTGCATTGTCCTTGTACAGAGTGAACTCGGCCCCCGCCAACGGCTTAGCCGGACTGGAATCGTCGACCTTGATGATCTTGATCGAGCCGCAGTTTCGGATCGCTACAGCTGCGGGAGGAACGAAGTCCTTCATCGCGGCAGTGAACGAGGGGGATGAACGACTCTTGAGATATGCGCCGCCGAACGACTGACAGGCGTTCGGGTCGAAGACCGAGGCCAGATTGATCGACGCTTCACCAAAGGTACGCGGACTGTGGGCCCCCAGCCCATCGCTGTCGGAAGACGGTATCGATGACGTGTTGATCGATCCGGTCGCCTGGCCGCCTGCACTCAGGTTCGTCGCCGAACCCCACTTGCTCCCGGTCCATTTGCGTAAAGACAGAACCGGGACCGTGCCGCCATTAGTCAGGTCGTAGGTGATCAAAAGGTCCCCGGCGGTGCGAGTCGGAGTAACACCGTTAGCGCTGCAGCCGCTGGTCGTAGAACCGGCACACGTCTTCTGGTTGAACTCGAAGTCCATGTTCGTGCTGCCGGTCGGATCCTGAACGCGCGACCAGAACATGTGCAGGAACTTTCCGGAGGAGCTGTTCTCCTGGTACACGCCGAAGGTCTTTAGATCGCTCTTGTTCGGCGGGATGCTTCCGGTTTCGACGGTGGGAACCGGAGTGTCCTCTTTGGACCCCTCTACGAAGGAGTTGTCCCCAGACCCGCTGGGCGAGTCCGCCTTCCTCGTTTCGGAAACGTTGGCCCAATCAAGAGACGGGGACGAATCGTCCACCTTGATGTTTGCGTCGGTGTCGATCTCGAAGTTGCTCCCGGTGAGACTCACTTCGGAATGGCCTGCAATGGCAGGAACCATCGTCGCGACCACGAGCAGCATTGCGAACACTGCGGTCGATAACCGTCTATGGGAAGCAGCCCGCGCAGACACTCCCGCCAGTGGGTTTTTCATCAATTGCCCCTTTCGATACTGAGACTGCCCCGAGACCCCGCGATCTCCTCGACAACTCAGCTGGTTGACTTGTTCCAAAGTCTCATCGCTGCCTTAGAGCCTCACAAGAGCTTTGGTGAACAACTTCTAGTAGCAATGCAGCGAAATCGCCCAAGCGAGACGCGCAACAGCGGATGCAGGTACGTCGTTGAGGAAATCTGAGTAAGAGGACGATCGGTGATCACTAACCCGAAGGGGCTAGTTGATCAGGGGAGCGGGCCGGTGTACTCGATGACGTCGAAGCCGCCGATGCCGGCACCGTCCTCCACGACGTAGAGGATCCTGTCGGTCACCCACTCGACGTCGATGGCACCGTGCACGTCCTTGAGGAAGTAGCCGACCTCGCGGGTCTCTCCGCTGCGGGCGACATCTATCAGTCGAACGCCGTGCGAATAAGCAGCCATCGCAACAAGGCCCCCATTGTGAAAGCTCGGGTGTTCGTGCGCCCAGTGTGCCGAGCAACCTTGGACGCCGAGAGCATCGACAGGGGGATGGCCCTCCCCGTTAGTCAACGTGTACTCCCCAACCGGCTTGAAGCCCCCTCGTTTCCATCCACGCGTATCCCAGACCTGCAGCGTCTTACCGTCGTCGCCGTACATCTCGCACCGGCCGTTGTTGACGCCCTCGGACGCAGTAACGAGGAAACGGTCCTTGCCCATCCGGGGCCAGATGGAGTTGTGACCGGTGTTCGGAGCCGTGTCCTTGGTCTTCATGAGAGCGCGGGGCTTCGTGGGATCCGTCACATCGAGAACGAAGAGCGGGGTGCTCGAGGTCACGACCAAGCCGGGACGCACCTCGGTCACGTCGTGAGCCGAGACGCCACCCGTGGCCTCGGTCCACAGGCTGTTCACCAGTTTCGGCTGCTTCGGGTTCCGGAGATCGATGACGACTCCCCTGCTGTCCGCGCCGCTGCTCGACGCGTAAGCCCACTTGCAGTCGTACAGGCAATCCAAAGTGTGCCCCCCGGCACCGGGAAGCGTCGAGATGACCTCCATCTCGGCCGGGTCCCGAACATCGATAACCAGCAAGCGATTGGTGGCGTCTGTTCTATTGAACTGGGACAGCAGCAGGATCTCGCCGTTCGTTGCCAGGTCTTCGTTCTCGTTGGACTGGACCTGGATCTCATCGGCGCCCATGTGGTCGAGCTCCACCGGCGCCTCGGGGTTGGACACGTCGTAGGAGTACAGGCCGGTTTGCCAGCTGGAGATGAAATAGGTGTCGCCGACCACCTGGCCGGCCACTGCGACTCCGCCGATCGTCACGCTCTCGATCAGACGGAAGTCTTTCGACTCCGCGACGGCTCCGCCCGAGGCGGCTGGCACCCCGAAGATCCCGGGTCCTGCGATAAAAGCAAAGAGTAGGAGCCCGCTAGAGATTCGCTTCATGCTCCAGAGATTCGGCACCCAAGGTTCTTACCCTTTGCGGGCGACCCAACCGCCTTCTAAGAGTCGAGTTTCTCTTGGAACGCCTGCTCGGCTCGCGCAAGCTCCTCCCGTGCCTTCTCGAGATCCTGGGTGAGCTTGTCGTGCTTCCCCTGTTCCCACTCGTCGATCCGCTGCCGCGCAATCTCGACCTTCGGTGAGAACGGTGCCGCCTGCTCCAGCTTGTCTCGCCCGCGCGTGGCACGGCGTGAGATCTTGGCGTGGCCGGCCTTTTCTGCTCGGTCGATCTTCGCGCGCCCCTTGTTGATCTCGCCACGCACCCGCTCGCGAAGCTTCTCGTGCGCAGCTTGTCTGGTCATCCCGAGTGCTTCCCCGACGTCCGACCAAGACGAAGAGCCCTCGGTCGCAACCCGAGCGGCTTCCTTGGTTCGTTCGGTCACGATCTCGCCGATGCGCCTGGTAGCGATGAGCGCCTCGATCGGACGGTCATCTCGGATCGCTTCCTCCAGGTACAGGTCGACCGCCTCGATCTTCTGTTGACCCTCGGGAGAGATCTCGAAGCTCGTTTCTGTCATGTTGTCAGGATATCCTGACAACATGCTTGGTGTCAAGTTTCCCTGACGTTAGTCCTGCTTGCCGTGCTCCAGCAGATACTCGATGTAGATAGGCCGGAAAGCGTCTGCCTCTTCATCGGTGTCCGGACGAACGACGTCTGCGACACGCTCGGAAAAACTCAGGATGTCTTGTTGGGCTTCTTCTAAGTGTCCGGCCGCCGCCTCCACCGCCGGGGCTGCCTCTAGCAGGTTCCAGAAGAACTTGACATCGAGGTGCTTCCTGGCGTGATTGAAGGCGCGCTCCCGCAACTCCTCGGTAGACAGTGCTTCGAGTTCTTCGATGGTCGGCATGCGGGCATTGTAGGAGGGATCAGCATCCCTCCTACAATCCAGCAAAGTGATCAGTTCAGCCGGTACTCAGCTGGTTTCGTTCGGGTCCTGATCTCCCGCAAGCTTCAGCGAGTTCCCCTGTGCGTCTTCGAAGTGACGTTCCTGGATCGGCAACGCCCAATCGGTCAGTTGCTTGATCGACTGGTCGCCGGCCGCTTCGGCCATCACACGCAATACCTTCCAGTGACCGACCTCGCCGGCTTCAGCCATCGTAAGGAACTCGAAGCCGTCGAGCGCGTCGGAGTCCTCGTCGATGTAGGTCTTCAGCATGGTCGATGCCTTGGACTTGGTCTCGGAGGCCAACTCGAGGATCGCGGTCTTCTTTCCCTCGATGCTGTCGGCGATGTCTGTGCCACGCTTCTCGGTCTCTGCGGCTTCCTCGTTCATCCGCTCGAGAACGTCCTTCACGCTTTCTGCGTCTTCCAGCTTGATGATCTTGTCGGTCGCGGCCTTTGCAGCTTGCGCTAGACCGATCACTTCGCCCAGCTTCTCTTCCAGATTAGTCAGCTCTGCCATTGGCTCCTCCTAGCTAGTCACCCCACCATTAAGAAAGAAGTGTTCAGCCCGTTCAAACATTGCTGAACCTTAAGAAGTAGGTACCCAAAATCGAGACGAACAAACGACGCGAGCTACGTGAGAGAGCGATAAGCGAGACCGATGAGAGCACTTCCCCCGATCACCCAGAGCACGTTCACGCGGTAGCGCCAGAGCGCGACGAAACCCGTCACTGCCATCAGAGCGGCGAACACGTCCAATGAGCCCAATGCAGGTGCCGGGAAGGTCACGTTCATGAATCGGCCTTGGTGAACCGTCTCGAAGAGTGCAACGATGCCGAAAGTCACCGCCAAGTTGAGGATCACTCCCACAACCGCCGCCGTGACGGCTGAAAGAGCACCGTTGAGAGCGCGGTTCCCGCGCAGCTGCTCGATGAAGGGTGCGCCGAGGAAGATCCACAGGAAACATGGTGCGAACGTTGCCCAGACCGTGACAGTTGCGCCCAAGATTCCTGCGACGAACGGGTCCAGCCCACCAGGAAATCGATACGCCCCCAGGAACCCAACGAATTCGGTCACCATGATCAGCGGACCGGGGGTCGACTCGGCAAGACCAAGACCCGTGACCATCTGACCCGGCTCGAGCCAACCGAATTGCTGAACGGCCGCCTGATTGATGTAGGCGAGCACCGCATATGCACCGCCGAAGGTGACCATCGCTGCCTTGCTGAAGAACACCGCCATACGACTCAACGTGTCGTCCGTTCCACGTACCGCGATCACGGCGAGCAACGGCCCCCACCAAACGATCAGACCAACAGTGAGGATCCTCAGTGTTCGGCTCCACGATGCGCCGGGAGCATGCTCATCGATGTTGTCGCTCAGGATCGTGCCGTCTTCCTCCTGCTCGTGCCCACTGCTCGCGAAGACATCCGGGGCCAGCCGCGAACCCACCAACCCGATGACTCCCGCCGTGATGATGATCAACGGGAACGGAACCTTGAGGAAGAAGATCGAAATGAAGGCGGCCGCCGCGATCACCGTCAGGGATGGGTGTCTGAGCGCTTTGGACCCAACCCGTATCACGGCCGCTGCCACCAAAGCGATGACGGCGGCCTCCAGACCAAAGAAGACGGCAGCTATCCATCCGATGTCGCCGTGCACCGCGTACGTCCATGACAGACCCAGGATCAGGAAGAAGGCCGGGAGGACAAAGAGGATCCCGGCAGCGATGCCTCCGATGTTCCCGTTCAGCAACCAGCCGATGTAGATGGCGAGCTGTTGGGCCTCGGGACCCGGGAGCAACATGCAGTAATTCAGGGCATGGAGGAACCGGTCGTTGCTGATCCAGCGCTTCCGATCGACCAGCTCGTCGTGCATGATCGCGATCTGCCCCGCCGGGCCCCCGAAGTTGATGAGCCCCAGACGTGCCCAATAGCGGACGGCCTCGCCGAGTGGGACGAGGTGACGCCCATCGGAGGCCTGGGGGGAGCCGCTCGAACGGGTGGCCCTCATGGCGCAGGACAGTAAACGGCCAGGGCTTAGAGCCAGATCGGAAACTTTGTGACGAAACTTTGCTCTAATGGTCGCTGCCCATCTACTACAGCTGTAGGAGGCCCGGTGAAGAAGCTCTTTACGATCGTTGCGACCATGGTCCTGGCGACCACTATGGCATCACCCGCAGGAGCCGATCCCGGGCACCGCGGCCCGAAGATCACCGTTTTCAAGTTCCTCCAACCACCGCTGAAAGCCGGCGTCAATGAGATCTTGAAGGTCGTTGCGCACGATCCAGGCTCATGGATCTCCGAGGTGCAGGTGCAATTCGAGGACGCCAACGGTACGGGCGGTGTCGTCTTCGCCCACACCGGATGTGTTCAGGACCCCGACTACTCGAACCCCGGGGCCCCGGCGAAGCTAAAGATCCCGATCCAGTTCCCCGGACCGGGTAGCTATCACGTCGACGTACGAGCGATCTCCTCGATCAACTGCACTGGTGAATCTTCAAAAACCTCCAAGACACTTCAAAAAGACGTCTTCGTGACCGAACCCTTCGAAGCATTGAGTGACGCAGACGACTCTCCCGGCCCACTGGACATAGCGGCGATCGAACAGACCCAGGAAAGCTCGGAGACGTCCATAACCACGGAGATAGTTCATCGCATCAAGACCTTCGAAGAGTTCTCCGACACTGATCTCGCAGGTCCCGCACGTATGGAGCTTGGGTTCGACCTAGACAAGAAGCCGGCCACGATCGAGCGGATGCTGCTGATAGATCTCGACGAGAGGGATTCGACCGTCAGGGCTACGATGCTGAATACGAAGACTGGTCAGTCACGCGGCTACGCGGCGGTGTTCCGACCGGATGACAGCACACTCGAAGTCCGGTTCCCTCCGACACTCCTGAACGAAGGTGCCCACGACTACCGGTGGTACGCGTCCACCGACGCCGGCGAAACAACGGAGTGCCCCCTGGAAAGCCCTTGCTTGGATAGAGCTCCGGACACGACGCTGATACGCCACCGCCTCTAGAACTACTCTGGGGGGGCTTTTTGGCCGAAGGAGGTGCGGTGAGTCCTTCCCGGATCGGATCGCCTGTAGTCGATTGTCATAATGACTGGATCCTGCTGTTGGCGCGCGAGCGCTCACTCGGCCGCAGAGACAGTCTGAGTTCCCGGTTCGTCCCACAGTTCCGCGAAGCGGGAATCGACGTGCAGGTCACGCCCATATTCATCGAGGAAGAGTTCGTTCCCGATGGTGCGTTGAGGCGCACGTTGCTCCTGATCCACGCTCTGAAAGAGGAGGTTGCTGCCGCCGGCGATTCCGTCGCTCTTTGTTACACGGGGAAGGACATCGATGCCGCGGTGAGCGCCGGCAAGCTCGCCCTGGTCCTCGCGCTCGAAGGCAGCCATGCCGTCGGCACCGATGTCGTGCTGGTCGAGCAATTCTTCGAGCTCGGAGTTCGGATGGCGTCATTCACCCACTTCGGGAACACCCTCCTCGCCGGTGGAAGTGCCGACGGGGACCCGGGACAAGGACTGTCCTCCCATGGGATCGAGGCGTTGCGCATGTTTGAACGTCTGGGACTGGTCATGGATGTCTCGCATCTCTCCGCCCAGAGCACCGAAGACGTGCTGCAGCACGCAACGCGACCGCTGGTTGCTTCACATTCCTCGCCCAAGAGTCTCCGGGATCACCATCGCAACCTCAGCGAGGAACACATAAAGGGGATCGCGGCGAACGGCGGAGTCATCGGCATCCCCGCAGGGATCCCCGAGTTCATCGACCCCGAACGTCCTACTCTCGACCGTGTCGCCGACCATGTTCTCCATGTAGCGGAATCCGTCGGCATCGATCATGTGGGCATCGGCGCCGACTACGTGCGGGAGTACTTCGACGAGGTCTACTCGACCTATCCCGAGATCATCTTCGGCGGAGTCGATGTCCGCGCGGTGATCGAAGGTCTCGAATCGCCGGCCGGCATGCCTGCTTTGATCGAAACCCTCAAGGAACGCGGGATAGAAGGGACCGATCTGCAGAAGGTTCTGGGCGACAACTTCCTGCGCGTCTTCAGGGAGGTGATGGGCGTTGCCTCCTGAGACCTTGCCGGGCACCCACGTCGAGGCGATCGAACTGCGCCGCATCGCGCTACCGCTCAAGACTCCGTTCAGGACCTCTTTTGGCACCGAAACCGAACGTGACATCTTGCTGGTCAAGGTGGTCACTGCCGATGGCGTGGGGTGGGGAGAGTGCGTCGCCGGGATCGAGCCCAGCTACTCCAGCGAATACATCGATGGGGCACAACATGTCATCAAGCAGTTCCTGGCACCCGACGTACTGGCGGAGAAGTCGACCAGCGCGGTGCGCTTCGCAGACCTAGTCGCGGGGGTGAAGGGCCACCGGATGGCAAAGGCAGCGGTGGAGATGGCCATCCTCGATGCCGAGCTGCGTCACGCCGGCGTTTCCTTCGCCGAGTACCTGGGAGGGGTGCGGGATCGGGTGGATACCGGCGTATCCGTCGGCATCCACGACGACATCGGCGAACTCCTGGAGACGGTCGACGGATACGTAAATAGTGGGTACATGCGCATCAAGCTGAAGATCGAGCCGGGTAGCGACATCGAGCAAGTCAGAGCCGTTCGCGAGAAGTTCGGCCCCGATCTTCCGCTGCAGGTGGATGCGAACACCGCCTATCGCCTCTCCGACGCGCGACACCTCGCCCGTCTGGATGAGTACGAGCTCCTCCTGATCGAACAACCTTTGCCCGAAGACGAGGTTCGGGCGCACGCCGAGCTTGCGCTCAAGGTTTCCACCCCGATATGCCTCGACGAATCGGTGACCTCCATCCAAGCGGCGGCCGACGCGATCGAACTGAAGGCTTGTGCGATCGTCAACATCAAGGCCGGGCGAGTGGGTGGATACCTGGAAGCCAGAAGGATCCATGACCTTTGCTGGGGCCACGGGATACCGGTCTGGTGTGGCGGCATGCTCGAAACGGGTATCGGACGCGCCGCCAACGTCGCGCTGGCCTCCCTACCGAACTTCGCCCTGCCGGGAGACACATCCGCCTCCGACCGTTACTGGGCAACAGATATCACGGAACCATTCGTGCTCGAAAACGGGCGTGTGCGAGTCCCGACAGGTCCCGGACTGGGGGTCGAGCCACTGCCCGACATCCTCGATGAGGTAACAACCTCGGTCGAAACCATCACCGCCTGATTACCACTCGACCCTTCCGAGCACGTAGTAACCCGGGTCCGGATGGGACGATGGGTCGAGGCTCGAGGGAACTGGAGGATGAACTGAGCACGCAGGTCTTTTTCAATCCACGTTGCTCGAAGTGTCGCACCGTGCGGGCGATCCTCGAAGAAAAAGGTCACGAAGCCGAATACGTGCGTTATCTCGAACAAGTGCCGACCCACGAGGACCTAGAACACGTGCTCGGATTACTGGGAACGAACGATCCCCGAGACATGATTCGCACGAACGAGGGAATCTATCGAGAGCTCGGGTTGGCTTCGGCCGACCGTGACGCCCTGATCGATGCGATGGTCCAGCACCCGATCCTGATCGAACGACCGATCGTCATCCACGGCGATCGAGCTGTGATCGGGCGGCCCCCCGAACGAGCTCTGGAGCTCTTCCGTGAACCGAACTGATGATTTCGAGGGGCGGGTCAAGCGGGTTCTAAAGGGACTCCGGCCCGGTGAGCTCGCGACCTACGGAGAGATAGCGGAGGAAGCCGGCTCTCCTCACGCGGCACGGGCCGTCGGGAACCTTCTGTCCAAGAGCGGTGAAGATCTCCCGTGGTGGCGCGTCGTGCGTGCGGACGGCTCCCTCGCGGCTCGTCACCGCAACGAGCAGGTGCAGCGCCTCGAATCCGAGGGAATCCGTATCAAGGACGGGCGAGCTATCGGAGGCGGACGGCGCGCCGATTGAAGCCTTCGGCGGAGATGACAACGGTCACCTTGCCTCGCGGAGTGAACTCCAACGTTGCTTTTCCATCGGCATCGGTCGTTGCCGTCACGTCCTTCTCCTTGCTCCCCTTCACCACGAGCGTTGCCCCGGCGACCGGCGCTGCGGTGTCGTTGTCGGTCACTGTCAACGAAAGAGAGTTCCGTCCCTTCTTCAAACGGCTCGGCGTCACCCGTGCATCAAGGGTGAGCAGATAGACGTGCCAGTCCGCCATGACGTGAGCGATGTTGATCTTGTTCAGATCTTCGGAGAAGTCGGAGGGGAGACCGCGTGCCTCGAGGTTCTGATTCTCCGAGCCGTGGTCACCCGTCACGACGATCAACGTCTCGCCTAGATAACCCGTATCCGCCATCGCCCGGAGGATCCGGCCCAGACGTCGATCTGAATCCTGGAACGCGGCGATCTGACAAGTCGTGTGCGGGCCGAAGTGATGACCGGCCCCGTCCGTGAGAGTGAAGTTGTGGATGAGGTACTTCGGGGCGGGGTGCCGCGCCGTGTCCTCGTAGAGACGGCGGCTCTGAGTCTGACCTTGATGGTCCAAGGCACTCTCGAAGCCGTATCCGTCCGGGTCCTCACTCGCGCATGCCTGAGTCGTGTCCGCGGCGCCTTCCGATGGGTTCTGCGTTGCGATGTAATCGCTCGGCACCGGATAGGACTCGCTCGGTTCGAGTGTTGCGTAATCGGCGCCTCTAGAGGAAGGCTCATCGACCGAGGCCGTGTACGCGTTGGTCTCGCTGGGGCCATCCGTGGGCGTCCAGTCTCCGAAACTGCGATGGATGGCTTCATGCAGGGTCTCGACTTCGGGGACCAAGTAGCGAGAAGTACCGATGTAGAGAGGGTTGGCCGGATCCTGTGGGTCGATCGGTGCCTCTTCGGTCCTCTCCTCCCGCAGGTAGAACCGGTTGTTGATCAGCCCGTGATGACCGGGATAGACACCGCTTCCGACCGTGTTGTGGTTGGGCATAGTCACCGACGGCCACGCAGAGATCGAACCGAAGCGGGTGAAGAGGCCATCGGCGGCCAGGGCCTTGAGATTGGCCACTGTGGCGGGGTCTTCAGCGGCTGCCGGCACCGGGGTTCCGCATGTCGTGACCTCGATCAAGCAGTGGAGCGTGATCGAGTTGTTCTGATCGAGGATGAAGATCGCCAATCTCTTGACGAGTGGTTCGGTTATGTCGCCATCCTTCTGGGCCTGGAACGGGTTCTTGATGAAGGCTTCTTCCAAGATGCGACCCCGACTTTGTTCCGGCGCGCCGACCCCATAGATCCACCCAACGGTCGAGGCGATGTCGACGTTCTCGGCCTGCTCAGGCAGCACCAGCGTGTCATCGCCCTCCGACGGCGTGCCGGATGCAGCCACCTCTTGGTCGGCGACGTAATTCCCCCCGCTCAGAACGAAGAAGGGGATGTGGCGGTCGGTGGGATGACCGTGCTGCCCCGCTATCAGAGCATCGTCGTTCAGCCGAGTATCCAGGACGCCGTACTCCTCGGCCGCGGTGATCAATAGCTCGCCGGCTCGCGGGGTGTCGAGGTTCCATTCCGGATGCACCGAATCGATAGTGAAGTCCTCGCCACCATCGTTCGGATTGGGCCGCCGGTAGAGAGCTTCTGTGATCCCCTCGGTAGCCAGTGCTCTTTTACGAAGTTCGGCCAGGGTCGCCTGTTGATCCGTGGTCAGGGGCGCATCCGCATCCGTTAGCTCGGTGAGATAAACGGATGCAGAACCGTTGTGTGTGACGACCCCGAACGGAGAGGGTCCGGCCCCCGCAAACACCTGGCTCAGATCGATCCGGCCGACGAGGTTGGCGGCGGTGTCCCCGAAGTTGTGATCGGCAGTTACGAAGACGATCGAGTGCTGCCACTTGTTGGACGCCCTGAGCTGATCGACGAGACGCCCGACCTCTTGATCGGCGCTGATAACGGCAGCCTGGGCCTGGGGGCTTCCGGCGCCGAACACGTGGGACATCGCGTCCACTTCGGGAAGGTTGATGAACGTGAAGTCGGGGTCTTCCGTGGTCAGAAGGGTGAGCGCGGCCCCCATCGTGCACTCGTTGAGCGTGTAGTCCGAGCCCGAACCCGGCTCGGCCGGACAATCCAGATCCTGATCGGAAGGCGACGTGGTCGCCCCACCCACGAGATCTGGAGGGAGATGCGAAACCTGCTGTCCCTCAGGGTTCGCAGTGCTCGGGCCACACTCCCCTGCTTCGTTACGCGTGCAGTCGAACAGGCTGGTGAGCTTGCCCTTCCCCATCACGAGCGCGGTGGTCAGCCACGGCTTGCGAGTCTCTATCCGATCGAAAAGCGTTTCGGCGAAGTTGAGCGCGGGCTGGTCGAGGTCGATGGCCGCCCCTGTTTCGCGATCGAATGTCTCATTCGCGATGATGCCGGAATCTTCTCCGTAGGCTCCGGTGATCATCGCGGTGTGGTTCCCGTTCGTTTCGGTGACCATCGAAGCCCGAGCCTCGTTGTATGCGGTCGCGCAGGTT
>DASQLQ010000172.1:0-3034 GCA_035629935.1 Actinomycetota bacterium | reverse complement strand
AACCTTCTCAGCAACTACGACGCATCCAACATCGACCAAGTCGCCGAACGGATGCTCGAGATCTCCACCGGGAATTTCCGAACGGACTACGAAGAAACGTTCGCGGCAGGACTCGGCGGTGCACTAGAGGAGGTCGAAGCGTCCACCCGTGGGCAGATCATCAGCGGGCCCGACGTCTCGTTCCGCACCGCGTCGGAAGCGGTTGCGATCGCCCGAGTGACGGAGACGGTACAGAACAAAGAGATCCCGACGGGCCGCACGTTCGAGTACCTGATGGAGATCACCCTCATCGATACCGTCGACGGCGGCTGGAAAGCCGACCGAGTCGAGATCCTCAGCGGCAAAGAAACCTAGTTGGTTCTTTGTTCATGTCAGACGGGCGATTTCGCTCTTCAAATAGCCCGGATGTGAACAAAGAACGGTAGGCGCGATTGCCT
This sequence comes from Actinomycetota bacterium, assembly GCA_035629935.1. Classification (GTDB taxonomy): domain Bacteria; phylum Actinomycetota; class CADDZG01; order CADDZG01; family WHSQ01; genus DASQLQ01. The sequence goes on along the minus strand of DASQLQ010000172.1, from coordinate 2,597 downwards.
GTATGTGTACAAAGAATGGTTAGGTCGTGCCGAAGGTTTCCACCAGGGCCTGGTAGTTCTCGAACATCCTTTCCGGTTTCGGGCCGTACCAGGGGCCTGCACACATCAGTCGGTCGGCTCCGGACTCCTTAACCCATTCGAACGCCTTCTCCTTGACCGCCTCTTGTTTACCGGCCATCGCGAGTTGGTCGCAGAGCTCGTCGTCTATCAGCTCGATCATGCGGTCTTTGTCCCGGGCATCGAACGCACTCCGGAGGTCGGGAACGATGTGGCCTCGGCCATGGAGCTCCATGATCGGCAGATAGGTGCGCGTCGTTGCGTAGAAGGCGATCTGGAGCTTTACCTCGCGGCGGGCCTGTTCTTCGTCGTCGGATATCGAGATCATCCAGTCGGTCGTGAGATTGCACTCCTCGGGTTTGCGGCCCGTCCGCTCGGCCCCCTCGGCGATCGCGGGCCTGACGACTTCCTTCAGGTAGAGAGGCGAGGCCAGAGGATGGGCGAGAAGACCATCGGCAACCTCGCCACACGTGCGCGCCATGATCTTGCCTACGGCGGCTAGGTAGATCGGTACGTTTCGCCGGTGCGGTTGCGGAGCGCCGTGGAAGGTCGGCATCGTCACGTTGTAGAAGCGGCCCTCGTGAACCACCTTCTCGCCGCGGTTGGCGGCCCAGACCGTTCGGATCACCTCGACGTATTCCTTGATCTTGGGGGCCGGGTGTTCGAACGGGACCGAGAAGCGCTTGACGTTCACGCCCTTGACCTGCGTACCGAGCCCGAGGATGAACCGGCCCCCCGACAGCTCGTCCAGATCCCATGCCGTCATGGCGGTGATGGTCGGAGATCGGGGAAAGGCGAGGGCGATGGAGGTTCCGACCTCGATCGTGGAGGTGTTCTGGATGGCTGCCGAGGCCGTTATGTACGCCGTATTAGTGGTTTCGGCCGCCCAGCAGGAACCGAAGCCGGCGTCCTCGACCATCTTCGCCATCGCGCCGATCATCGACATCGGCCCGCCGATCCCTATGCCGAACTCCATAGACCCTCCGTTCTGCCCCGATATCCGGGGTGGGCGGACGATAACGCAACTGTTTCCAGCGCGGTATGGTGCGCGCCCCATCGACCTGTAGGGCCTGAGGAGGGCATGAGTTGGCGGAACTGCTAGACGACGAAGAGATCGAACAGCGCCTAGACGAGCTCGGCGACTGGGAGCGCGAGGGCGACGAGATCCATAAGTGGTTCGAGTTCGACGACTTCTCGTTGGCGATCGGCTTCGTCAACGACGTAGCGAAGATGGCCGATCGCTACGACCACCACCCCGACATCGACATCCGTTACAACCGGGTGAGGCTCACTCTGTCGACCCACTCCGAAGGCGGGATCACGAGCATCGACTTCGATCTCGCGTCGGACATCGAGCAGTCGATCGAGGCTTAAGCCGGAGTCGGGATCTCCCCCGCCTCTTCCCTTAACCAGGGTGGCAACGAAAAGGTCACGTCCTCCGTTGTGACGGTGCGGGTCTCGAGAGTGTCGTAGCCGAACTGGGCAAGCTTCTCCAACAAGCGATCGACCAGTACCTCAGGAGCGCTCGCGCCGGAACTGACCCCGACGACGTCGACACCTTCCAGCCACCCCGGATCCAAGTAGGACTCGTCCGGAACCAGATGAGCCGCGGTTCCCATCGAACGTGCCACCTCGACCATCCGGTTGGAGTTGCTGGAGTTCAGGGCGCCGACGATGAGAACGAGATCGGCCTCGGGCGCGATCGCTTTCACCGCTACCTGTCGGTTCTGGGTCGCGTAACAGATGTCGTCCGAGTGGGGGCCCTTGATGTCGGTGAAGCGGGCCCGCAGTGCCTCGACCACGTTCAACGTGTCGTCGACCGAAAGAGTCGTCTGCGTTAGGTACGAGATCGGTGTGTCGGCAGGCAGGTCCAACCGGTCGACGTCCTCGACACTTTCGATGACAATCGTCGAATCGGGAGCCTCCCCCGCCGTCCCCTCGATCTCTTCGTGGCCGACGTGGCCGACGAGCACGATCTTGCGGCCTGCTCGATCGAAACGCTTGGCCTCGAGGTGAACTTTCGTAACGAGCGGGCAGGTCGCGTCGATGACCTGGAGGCTGCGGCTGTCTGCGTTGCGCCGGACCTCCGGGGAAACCCCGTGGGCCGAGAAGACGCAGACGGAGCCTTCCGGGATCTCTTCCTCGGAATCGACGAAGACGGCTCCACGTTTCTCGAGCTCGGAGACCACATGGAGGTTGTGCACGATCTCCTTGCGTACGTAAACGGGAGCCCCGCAGGTTTCGAGGGCTCGCTCCACCATCTGCACGGCTCGATCGACGCCGGCGCAATACCCCCGGGGAGCAGCCAACAACACTTTTTTCACAGGGCCATCGTAGTGGCCGGGATGGCCAACTCGTGCGGCTCAGTGGTCAAGGCCGAACGGCTGAACGTCGAACGATTTCGTAGCAACCAGAAGCTCCGGTTCACCTCCCGGCGCTACGAGATAGATGCCCGGGTCCGAGACACCTGACCCACACACCCCGATCCGGAAGTGCACGATCGCTTCGTTCTCTTGGGTCCACCCCAATGCAGTCGACTC
>DASQLQ010000171.1:0-2582 GCA_035629935.1 Actinomycetota bacterium | reverse complement strand
CAGGTCGCCGGCGTTCCATTCCTCGACGATCGCGTCGCACGCCTTGTCGATGGCGGGAAGTTCTGTCTCCTCGAGCAATCCTCGGGCCACCAGGACCCGGGCGTGCGCTTTCGTCACGCGTGCGTCCTGCTCGAGCAGCTCGATGTCGACGTCGATGGATGACGTCAGTCGCAACATCTCCGGGTCGATCGATCCTTCGAAACGACCGCCCCACAACATGTCGCTCACGTCTTTCTATTCACCTTCGACCATTGCTTCGCCGGGAGTCCCCACAGGCGGATGAATCCGGCGGCGTCCGCATGGTCGAACCGGTCGCCCTCGTCGTAGGTGGCAAGTCCATGGTCGTACAGGGAAGCAGGTGAACGACGGCCGATCGGTATGCAACCGCCGGGGCTGAAGCGCAGCTTCACCTCGCCGGTCACGTGATGACGGCCGATCTCGGCGAACGCCTCGATCCCCTCGCGCAACGGGGTGAACCAGAGGCCCTCGTAGACGATGTCTGCCCACAGCGAGGCGAGACGGTTCTTCTCGCGCGCGAACCCGCGCTCGAGTACCAAGGACTCGAGGTCGCGGTGGGCGGTGATCAACGCCAGCGCGGCGGGAGCCTCGTAGACCTCGCGCGATTTGATGCCGACCAACCGGTCTTCGATCATGTCGATCCGTCCGAACCCATACGAACCGGCGATCTTGCCGATCACTTCGATGGCCTCTCTCGGCGAAAGGGTTTCTCCGTCGATGCAGATGGGTGCCCCACCCTCGAATCCGATCTCGACGTCGCGGGGGGCCGGGGCCTCTTCCGGCGCAGATGTCATCTCGTACACGTCGGGCGGAGGGCTCGTCCAGGGATCTTCCAACACCCCACACTCGATGCTTCTGCCCCACAGGTTCTCGTCGATGGAGTACGGCGAAGACTTAGTCGTCGTGATGGGTAGATCGCGCTTCACGGCGAAGTCGATGGTTTCATCGCGGCCCATCCCCCAGTCTCGAACGGGGGCCAGCACCTCGATGTCCGGCGCGAGGGCCGTAAGAGAAACTTCGAAACGAACTTGATCGTTGCCCTTGCCGGTGCAGCCGTGTGCGACGGCCTCAGCCCCCGTCTCCTCGGCGACCTCGACCAGGATCTGCGAGATGAGGGGACGCGACAACGCCGACACCAGCGGATAGCGGTTCTGATACAAGGCGTTCATACCGAGTGCCGGGAGCACGAACTCCGTGACGTAACGATCCTTGGCATCCACAAGCCTGGCGTCCACGGCCCCTAACTTTCCCGCCCGCTGGATCGCACCATCGAGGTCCCCGGGTTGTCCGACGTCGACCGCAACGGCGATCACGTCCCAGCCCTGTTCGGCCAGCCACGGGATAGCGACCGACGTGTCTAGGCCACCGGAATATGCGAGCACTACCTTTTTCATGCGTCCTCCATCGAAGATGTGTGCGTCCAACGTTCCACGAGTGTTGCGGCGACATCCGCCCCCGACGTTGCGACGAAGATCGTGTCGTCCCCTGCGATCGTTCCGAGCACTTCGTCGACCCCCGCTAGATCGATCGCCCTTGCAACTGCACTTGCATGTCCAGGTGGCGTCGTGACCACCGCCAGCGATGCCGCCTGATGGATACCGACTGCGAACTCCGCCAGAGTCTTGTCGAGATTGCGGGCCATCAGATCGCCACCCCGCGAGTGCGGGATGTCATCCGGCAGTTTGTACACGAAGCCGCCGTTAGACCGCACCTTGGTAGCGCCGAGCTCCTGGAGGTCACGCGAGATGGTCGCCTGCGTCACGTCATGCCCGGCGCCACGCAATGCGCTGACTATCTGATGCTGACTCGCAACGCTGCCTTCGTGCAGCAAGCGGATGAGGTCTCTACGCCGCGCCGATTTCATCCCACGCCTCCTCGAGTGCTTCCAGGCCGCTATCAATCTCTTCGTCTGAGATCACGAGAGGTGGAGCAAGTCTGAGCACTCTCGGCGTCGCGTCGTTGACCAGCACGCCTCGCTCCAATGCGGCCTGAACCAGCGGGCGAGCACAGTCATGCTCGAACTCGACGCCTATGAGCAAGCCGCGTCCTCTGACCGTTCCTTTATCGCCGAAGACGGAACGCAGACCCTCGGTGAATCGGGCACCTCCGTCGATGGCTTTCTGCAAGAGGCCTTCTTCCTCGATTACGTCCAGCACGGCGAGGGCTGCTGCGCATTGGATCGGACCGCCGCCGAAGGTGCTCGCGTGGTCGCCGGGTTGGAACGCATCTGCGATCTCCGGGCGGGCAAGACACGCCCCGATCGGTAGACCACCGGCGAGCGCCTTCGCAACGCAGATCACGTCGGGTGTGATGCCCGAGTGCTCGTAAGCGAACCAGCTCCCCGTCCGGCCAAGCCCCGTCTGTATCTCGTCGACACAGAGGAGAGCGCCGGCCTCGTCACAGATCTTGCGCGCGAGCTCGAGGTAGTCCTCGGATGGCACGCGAACACCGGCTTCTCCCTGGATCGGCTCCAGAAGAACGGCCCCCACCTTGTCGCTCATCGCTTCTTCGAGACTTGCCACGTCGTCGTAAGGGATGTGAATAACGCCGGGTAGCAGTGGCTT
>DASQLQ010000170.1:0-8161 GCA_035629935.1 Actinomycetota bacterium | reverse complement strand
ACGCCCGGCTACATCGTCGCTGTGCGTCCACTCCGTTCCGGTGCGATCTCAGATTTCGACGTAACCGAAAAGCTCATCAGGCTCATCTTGCAGAAGGGTGGAGTGACGCGCCTGGCGCGCCCCAAGGTTCTGGTGTGTGTTCCGAGCGCGCTGACAGAGGTCGAGCGACGAGCCGTCGAGGAAGCCACACTTTCGGCCGGGGCCCGGACCTGTTATCTGATCGAAGAACCTCTCGCGGCGGCCATCGGGGCCGGACTCCCGATCCACGAGCCTCTGGGGAACCTGGTCGTGGACATCGGTGGTGGCACCAGTGAGGTGGCCCTGATCTCGATGGGGGGCATCGTCACGAACACGGCGGTTCGCGTCGGTGGATTCGACCTGGACGCCGCGATCCAGAACTACGTGCGACGTGAGTACACGATCGCCATCGGTGAGCGAACTGCAGAACGCATCAAGATCGCTATCGGATCGGCCTTCCCGATGGCACAGGAGCAGAAGGCCGAGCTGCGGGGCCGTGACCTGGCGACCGGCCTGCCTAAGAACGTCTCCATCACCTCTGAAGAGATCCGCGAAGCGATAGCCGAGCAGGTGCGGACGATCGTGGCCGCCGTTATCGAGTGCATCGGTGCCTCGCCCCCCGATCTCGTGCAGGACGTCCTGTCGCATGGAGTGACCCTCACCGGCGGTGGCGGTCAGCTTCACGGCCTTGACATGCTCATCTCTCAGCAGGCCGAGGTCCCTGTACACGTGACGCCCCAGCCTTTGGAAGCGGTCGTGCTCGGTGCGGGCCGTTGCTTGGAGTCGTTCGAGAGCCTTAAAGCGATGTTCGTCGGCGCTTAAGCGTCTTCCTCGAGTTGTAGCTGAGTTAGAACCAAGTCTGTGGATCAGAACTCGTGGGCACTTCCCGACCCTCCCGGCATCGAACCGGTCAAGGGAGTCAACCCGTGGCTGTGGATCGTCTCGGTCATCCTGGGCATCGGCATCGTCGCAGCGGCCTTCTTCGTCCCGATCCCGATCTTCTTCGCTTATCTGCCCGGACCGGTGCGCGATGTCGAGAAACTCATCGAAGTTTCTGGTGCCCGTTCGTATTCCTCGGAAGGCAGTTTGTACCTCACGACCGTGAGCGTCGACACGCAAGTGACGGTGTTCGACATGGTCAGCGGTCTGGTCGATGAAGAGAAGAGCATCGTCATGCAGGAGGAAGTGACGGGGAGCAGCACGCTCGAAGAGTTGCAGAAGGAACAGCGGCGACAGATCGTCGAGTCCAAGAGGTACGCCCAACAGGTGGCACTGTCGGCGCTGGGACTGGCCAAGCCGCATGGGGATGGCGCCCGCATCACCGGCATCCTCGAGGACTCGCCGGCGCGAGGTCGTTTGGAGCCGGGTGACCTGATCGTGTCGGTCGACAATGATCCCGTCGAAACCCCTTGTGACGTAGGTCGTTCCGTCGACGCGGTAGATCTAGGTGGCGAGATAACCATCATTGTGCGAAGAGACGGAAAGGAACGAACCGTTAGTTTCAAAACCATCGCGAACCCTGACGACCCGACCTCATCTTTCTTAGGCATCGGCATGGAGCCGGTTAACTACCGCTTCGATGCTGGGCTGAAGGTTGAGTTCGCTACCGGCGAGATCGCCGGGCCTTCCGCCGGCCTGATGTTCTCGCTTGCCCTCTATGACAGGTTGACGCCCGAGGACCTGACTTCTGGGCGAAGGATCGCCGGGACAGGGACGATCGCTTGCGACGGCGGAGTCGGGCCCATCGGGGGCATCGAGCAGAAGGTTGCCGGGGCGCAACACAAGGGGGCCGAGATCTTCCTCACACCGCAGGCCAATGTCGCTGCAGCAAGGGCCGTGGCCGACGACATCGAGATCGTGCCCATCTCGACGTTCGACGATGCGGTCGAGTACCTCGAAGGACTGCAGTAATGACCTCGATCGCGGTTGAGAACCTCACGAAACGCTTCAAGGACGTCACCGCTGTCGACGGGCTCAGCTTCGAGGTGTCGTCGGGCAGGGTGACGGGGTTCGTCGGACCGAATGGGGCCGGCAAGACGACGACGATGCGCTGCCTCCTGGATCTGGCGTCGCCCACGTCGGGAACGGCAATCGTCAACGGCAAGCGATACCGAGACTTGGACAATCCATTGAGGACGGTTGGGACGGTGCTCGAGGGCTCGTCTTTCTATCCAGGCCGTACCGGCCGCGATCACCTCCGGGTGCTCGGTCGCACAGCGGGCGTTGGCGACGCACGCGTCGACGAAGTCTTGGACATGGTCGGACTCGCTGCATTCGCAAACAAACGCACGAAGGGCTACTCGCTTGGTATGCGTCAGCGATTGGCCATCGGCGGTGCCCTTCTGGCCGATCCGGAAGTACTCGTGCTCGACGAGCCGGCCAACGGGCTGGACCCGGCGGGCATCCGCTGGATGCGTGAGCTGCTTCGCTATCACGCGTCCAAGGGGGGTCTGGTGCTGATCTCGAGCCATGTCCTTTCGGAGGTAGCGGTCGTCGTCGACGACGTCGTGGTTGTCGATCACGGGAAACTGGTCAGGATCGCTCGACTCGACGAGCTAACCCGTGGGGCAGAAGTCAGATCTCGCTTCAAGAGCCCTGCTGCCGACAAGCTTGCGGATCTACTGCGGGAGCAGGGGATCAAGGTCGAAGCTTCTGAAGGCGCTCTGCTCGCGAACGCCGCGCCCGATGTGATCGGGGACCTTGCCGCCGCTAAAGGGATCGCATTGCACGAGCTCGTCCAAGACATGCACACGTTGGAAGAGGCCTTCTTCGAGCTCACGGGTGAGACGGAGAAGGGAGCCGAGTCGTGAAACTTGTCGCTCTCGAGTTGTTCAAGCTGAGGACCCAGCGGGCGATGACCGTCATCCTGCTCTTTGCGTTCCTTCTATCTGCGCTTTCCTTCGTTGCCACCGCGATCAGCCTCAATAGCGGCGTGATACCGGGTTTCGATTTGACGAGTGAAGTGGCGCAGCGGCAGTTGCTGAGTGCGGGAGGTGGGACGACGCTCATTCTCGTCTTCGCCGTGATGGGGATCACTGGTGAATACCGGCACCGCACCATCACCTCCACCTTCCTCGGTACCCCCGAGCGTCACCGGGTGCTCATCGCCAAGCTCTTCGCATACATGATCGTTGCGGTTGCCTACGGGACTGTGGTCGCTTGCATCGCTACCGGCGCCACACTCGCGTTCCTCTCGGTGCAGGACGTGACGATGGTGGTCGGGTGGGACAAGATCCTTCTCGACTACGTGCGAGAACTGGCGGTCATGTCTCTGTATGCCGGGTTCGGCCTCGGGGTCGGCGCCATCATCGCCAATCAGGTGGCGGCGATGGCGCTGGTTCTCTTGGAGCCCATCGGCTCCTCCGTCTTGACCGGATTGCTTCCGGAGGTCGGGAGGTGGACCCCCACTCAGGTGGCCACCGCGTTCGGGATGGAATCGGACGCCGCTGTGTTCGGCGGGTTCTCCCAGGAAATCCTCGCGCCCGGCGCAGCAGGGTTCTTCTTCTTGGGATATGTGGTGCTGTTCTTAGCTCTTGCGATCTTCGTTACGCGGAAGCGGGATATCACCTGATACATCCCATTCATCGTGGGACACTGACGGACGATGTTCGAGAGCGTCGTGGCGGTTCCCGCCCACTTCACGGTCGAGTTCCTTGGGTTCCTGGTCTTCGCAGCAGGAGCCGTGCTTGCTTTCAGCCGTTCGGACCTCGTCCCCGGTGAACCCTCTAATCGGTTAACCGTTGCGGCGGGTTTCGCTGCGCTGGCGGGAGCCCAGGTTCTTCACGGCGGGTCGTTCGCCAATGCGGTGACGGACGACGCCCGGATTCTCATCGCCCTCGAGGCGTTGGGGCTCGCATTTGTGGTCATCGGGCTGGTCGGGAGCTTGAAGGCCGCGGCAGTGGCGCCGGCGGTGTGGACCTTGAAGGAGCCTCTCCTGTTGGCCCCCGCGGGAGCATCGCTCGTCCTTTTCTTCGCCGCCCTTGCCGGTTCGCGATCGCCCGAGACGAAGGCCCTTCGCCGGCTTGCAGTCTTCGCTCTGTTGTTCACGGTCGCACACGTCCTGACGGCGGGGGCTCCGTCCGAGTCCGAGGTGGGGACGCGCACCGTTTCTGGTCTCGTCTACGCGGCTCACGGGCTCAAACTGCTGGCCTTCGGTGCTCTTGGGTCGTGGATCTGGTCGGTTGTCCGATCGAGCATCCGGACTCGGTTCGTTGCATCATTCGCCGTCCTGTTGATGGCCGTCGTGCTCGCTCTGTCCACTGCGCTGACGGGTGTGATCTCGAACAGTGTTGAGGACGAAGAGCTGAGACAACTGGGGACTCAGGTCGAATCCGTTGTCGACGACATCACACAGGACTCGGCCGGCGAGTTGAAGGATGACGTGAGCACGATCACGCAGGACCTGCCGGGAGTTCGTCAGAGGATCGCCTCGCGCAGCAACGTCGGAGGGTTGGCGAACGGCATCCGCTCGACGCCGACGTTCGAGCTTCAGGACGGATTCGTGATGGTGATGGACGCGCGAGGGGCCGTTCTCGCCTTCTCGGGCCGCGGCCCCCATCGCGACAGAGGGAGAAAGCCGCCAAGGCCCACTCCCCTTAAAGAGATCGACATCGTGACGATCAATGGGTCGCAGGTGATCGGTGACATCGCCGGGGGCAGCGAGGTCGCCGTCAGTGTGGATCACGTTGGACGGGATCTGGTCGCCATCGTGGCCGGTCACGAGGTCACCGATCCGAATCAACCCAATCGGCGCATCGGGATCGTTGCGATCGGCAAGTGGGTGGATGCGTTGAGGATCGAGGGCATCAGCAGCAGGCTGGGCTCGAAGGCTTCCATGATCGTGCACGGCAAGACCGTTGCCTCCGACCTCCCCGGCAAGGTGCCGGCCAGGGGGCTCATCCCCGCGGGTTTGCGGTCTCAGGTGCAGTCCTGTTCGAACCGGCCGGTGACGGGGCAGATCGCAGTGGGTGACCTGGCGTACTTCAGCGCCATCGCATGCCTGAAGAATCAAGCCGACGATCAGGTGGCAACGATCGTCTTGTCATCGCCTGCCCGCAACGTGGTGGAAGCGCGGGGCCTGTTCACGAGGATCCTGTTCCTGATCGCCATGGGCGTGGGAGCCGTCTCGCTGGTTCTCGCTTGGTTCTCGGGACGTGCGATCACCCAGCCGATCCAAGACCTGACCGAAGCCGCGGGTGCGGTCCGGGAAGGGAACCTCAAGGTTGTCGCCCGCGTTCATGGAGAGGACGAGGTCGGCCAGCTCGGCGAGACCTTCAACGAGATGACAGCCTCTTTGTTCCGGATGACGAATGACCTCCGGGATGCAGCGCGTCAGGAGCACGATCTTCGTGCCCGCATCGAGACGATCATCGAGTCGATGGCCGACGGTTTGGTCGCGGTCGATGAAGAGCTCAACGTGCTCGCTTTCAACCAGGCAGCCGAACAGATCACGGGAGTGAGATCCGACAACGCCGTCGGCAAGCCGGTGCGTGAGGTGCTCGATGCCAGGGACGGTCAGGGCGAATCCGTCACGCTGCCGATCTTCGACCTCGTGAGGGGCTCAGTCGACGGGGTCTATCTCAAACGGGGTGGCGACCTCGTGCCGGTAGCAGTGGTGAGCGCGGTGCTGCCCGGGGTCGAGGGCGGCATCTCGGGGGCGGTAGCCGTACTCCGCGATATGACCCGCGAGCGCGAGGTCGAGCGAATGAAGACCGAATTCCTGTCGAACATCTCGCATGAGTTGCGTACCCCACTGACCCCGATCAAGGGTTACGCGGAGATCCTGGGTCACAAGGACATTCCCCCAGACAAGGCGAAGAAGTTCGCCCTGGGGATCCTCGAGTCGACCGGACGACTCGAGCGGATCGTTCAACTACTGGTCGATTTCTCGGCTATGGAAGCAGGCCGGTTGGCCCCCAAGACGACATCGGTCGACATCGGTTCGATCGTCAACTCGCTGGCGACAGAGTGGGCTGCGCGCAGCCCACTCCACTCGGTCGAAGCCGATGTTGCAGCCGCACTGCCGTCGGTGGTCGGCGACGAGAGGCTGCTGAGACGTTCGCTCGAGGAGGTCCTGGACAACGCGGTGAAGTTCTCGCCGTCCGGCGGCACCATCAAGCTCCGTGCGACCGGCACCGATGCTGCCAACGGTCATAGGGGGGAGGTGCAGATCAGCATCTCGGATGAAGGGATCGGGATCATGCCCGAGGACATGGGCAAGATCTTCTCGGACTTTCAGCAGTTGGATGGTTCCGAGACCCGCTCTTATGGGGGCCTGGGGCTCGGGTTGGCCTTCGTCCAGCGCATCATCGAGGCGCACGAGGGGTCGATCGACGTCGAGAGCCAACCCAACGAGGGGACCCGTCTGACGATCACGATCCCGGCGTCGCGTGCTCCGGTCAAGGCCTGAATGAACGAATGACTAGTCAATCCGGGCATCAAATAGTCATAAAGGGCTATTCACCTGGGCGGTTTGCTACGTAACGCTACATATGTGACGCACGTGGCCCTCCCGCCGAGCCGGGGGAATCGGACATGAAGAAGCTCATATTTCCATTGGCATTCGTCGTCTTCGCCGCGGGCGCATGTTGGTCTTTCGGCGGCGAGGACGAGCTCGGCAACATGGAGATCCGCGCACAGGGTGGCAAGGTAACGATCGAACGCGACGGGAAGACGATCGCCGTTCGTGAAGACAGCGTCCCTCTTGAGCCCAAGGATGTAGTGAGCACCGGTAGAAACGGTCTGGCTTCGTTGAAGCTCGAGGGTGAACGAAGCATCAAGATGCAACCCAAAGCACAGATCGTCATCGACTCGACCCGTTCCATCGTGAGTGAACGCGGCAGTGTTCTGATAAGTGCACCGGTGTCGACGACGGTCGAGGTTGAAGGGGCTCAGGCCTCGGCAACGAAGGGTGCCTTCAGGATCGATCAGGGATTCGGCACAGCGCGCGCCGCGTCCTATACGGCGACTATGCGACTCGTAAGTCCCGGTCAGAGCCAGCTAACCATTACCCCGCTTTACGAGGCGACGATCGCGGCGGGTGAGGTTCCCGGGGTGCGAAAGCCGTACCAGCTCGATGCCAACGATCCCTGGGATCAGGATCAGCTCCAAGAGGTCATCAAACTCGAGGACGAACTCGATCTACTCTCCCGAGGTTTCTCGCGACAACTCGGCAACGATCGACCCGACATCGCCTACTTCAACGCGCTGTCCGATGGTGACAACGTTTCCTTCATGCGTTCCTACCTGAAACGCAGGGCCGTAGACCTGTTGATCGGTTTCACCGTGGCGGACAACGACCGAAAGCGTTCGCTCAAGGAATCGTTCAGGCAGGCTTTCCGTCTTTACGACCAAGGCGCGACTTGGGGGGTGACGGCCACGATCCTCGATGTCTCGGCGCGCCCCGTGGTGGCTCAGTTGGAAGACGTGATTCTCGGGACCGGAGTCGTAGCCGGCGGGGGCGCGGGCGACGAGCCCGAGTTCACCGTGGCGGCTGGTGAGGAAGGTTCGGGCGACCAACCACCCGGTCAGATCGACACCTTCGACTCGGTCGGTGGTGGAGAGGATCAGGTGGGCGGGTCGCAAACCGGAAACGAGGAAGAGCCGGGCGACGGTGATGGCGGGGGTGGCGAAGAAGGCGGCGGCGAGGAGGAGAATTGCGAGCCCACGGATGTCGAGTGCCAAGCTCGAAGGGTCTTTTCCCCTTCTCCCAGCCCCACTGACGACCCACTGGACGGCGTTGTGGGAGGCGGAGGTAGAGGCAACACCAACATGAACGCCTGGTAAGGCCCGCCCAACCATTACTCTCGGGCGATGGCCCAGGCTCGAAGGCGACGCAACCGCGGGGCGATCGTGTTCGCGATCGTCGTCCTTCTTTTCATCGGAGCCAACTTCGGCGCCTTCTTCTATACGGACTGGTTGTGGTTCCAAGAAGTTGGTCTAACGAGCGTTCTGTGGAAGAGCCTCGGGACGCAATGGGGTGTGGGGGGCGCGGTTGGGTTCGCGGTGGCGTTCTTGGTATGGCTCAACATTGCGATCGCAGGCCGCCTCGCGCCGGCTTACCGAGGATCGCGCTTCGAGGTCGTAGGTCTCCCCGATCAGGTCGAGAAGTACAGGCAGGCAGCAGTTCCCTATCTCAGGTGGT
>DASQLQ010000169.1:0-2234 GCA_035629935.1 Actinomycetota bacterium | reverse complement strand
CGAGGTCGGCGTCAACATCCTCAAGTTCGAGCACACCGTGTTCTGCAAGTTGTGCGAGGGCATGGCGTCGGCGAAGACGTGCCCCCACGGCAAGGAGAACCACGTCCACCTCTCCGGCACCCAGGTGCGCGAGATGCTGGCCGCAGGACAGGAGCCCCCACACGAGTTCAGTCGTCCCGAGGTCGCTCGCATCCTGATCGAAGCCGAACGCAACAAGGCTTAAGGAGGCGGCATGGGATTTCTAAAGAAACTCACCGGCAAGGCAGACGAGGGAACCAAGAAGCAGGGCCGCAAGGTCATGGTTCTGGGGCTCGATTGTGCCCCGCCCGAGCACATCTTCGATGAGTACGCGGGTGACATCCCGAACCTCACGAAGCTGAAAGAGAACGGGGTCTTCGGACCGCTGGAGTCGATCACGCCTCCGATCACCGTTCCGGCATGGGCCTGCATGATGACGTCCAAGGACCCGGGCACGCTAGGTATCTACGGCTTCCGTAACCGGAAGGACCACACCTACGACGGTCTCGAGTTCGCCACCTCGTTCAAGGTCAAAGAGCCGACCGTGTGGGACATCCTCAGCGAGGCCGGCAAGGACTGCATCGTCATGTCCGTGCCGCCGATGTATCCGCCGAAGCCGACCAACGGCATCCAGATCGGTTGTTTCCTCACGCCGAGCAACGAAGCGGACTACACGTACCCGAAAGAGCTGAAGGCCGAGCTCGAGTCGAACGTCGGGGAGTACATCTTCGACATCCGCAACTTCCGCACCGACAACACGCAGTACATCATCGACGAGGCCTACAAGATGACCGAGATGAAGTGGAAGACGGCCGACTACCTGCTGTCGAACAAGCCGTGGGACTTCTTTATGGTCGTCGAGATGGGTCCCGACCGTTTGAACCATGGCATCTGGAGCTTCATCGACCCGAACCACCCACGTTACGAGCCGGACAATCCCTACAAGGAGAGTCTGCGCGACTACTACCGTTTCCTCGACGGCAAGATCGGCGATCTTCTTGCCAAGCACGCCGACGAGGACACCGTCGTGCTGGTCGTTTCCGACCACGGTGCGAAGGCGATGATCGGCGGGGTTTGCTTCAACGAGTGGCTGCAGAACGAGGGCCTGCTTGCCTTCACCGGCGAGGGGGCGGGTGGGGAACTAACGGAGATCACTCCGATCAACAAGATGGAGATCGACTGGTCGAAGACCAAGGCGTGGGGTGACGGCGGTTACTACGGACGTCTGTTCCTGAACGTCGAAGGCCGGGAGCCGAACGGCATCATCCCCAAGGACCAGTACGAAACCGTCCGCAACGAGCTGATTCAGAAGATCGAGGCGATGGTCGACCACGAGGGCAACCCGATGGGCAACAAGGCACACAAGCCCGAGGACCTCTACGGAGCGACCAAGGGTGTTGCGCCAGATCTCATCGTGATCTTCGGTGAGCTTCGCTGGCGTTCAGTCGGGTCACTCGGTCACGGTTCGATCTACACGTTCGAGAACGACACCGGCCCCGACGAGGCGAACCACGCCGAGCACGGGATCTTCATCATGAACAACGTGCCGGGACAGACGCCCGGCGAGAAGCAAGGTCTGCACCTGTGGGACGTGCACTCGACGGTGTTGGACCTGTTCGATCTGCAGCCGGCCCCAGGCGCGTTGGGCACGTCGGTTTTGAAGAAGTAGTTGTTGGCGGGCTGATTCCAAGCGTTTTCACCGTTCTTTGCCACAAGGCGGCAAAGAACTAGACACAGGGAGGTTTTTTATGAAGCAGGCAAATAGGGAACGCGGGTCGGTTATCTGGTTCACAGGGCTCTCGGGCTCCGGCAAGACCACGATCGCTCAGGTCGTCGAAGAGAAGCTCCTCGACGCCGGCGTACCGGTCGAGATCCTCGACGGCGATGTCGTCCGCGAGAACCTCAGCAAGGGCCTTGGATTCTCCGAGGAGGACCGCAACACGAACATCCGCCGCATCGCTTTTGTCGCCCACCTGCTGCAGCGCAACGGTGTGTTCGTCATCACCGCAGCGATCTCGCCTTACAAGGCGATCCGCGACGAGGCACGCGCGATGATCAAGGACTTCGTCGAGGTCTACGCAGACGCACCGCTCGAGGTTTGCGAGGAGCGTGACGTCAAGGGTCTGTACGCCAAGGCACGTGCCGGCGAGATCAAAGGCTTCACCGGGATCGACGATCCTTACGAGGCTCCCGACAACGCCGAGGTCGTCGCCAAG
>DASQLQ010000168.1:0-24924 GCA_035629935.1 Actinomycetota bacterium | reverse complement strand
GCCAGCATCTCGCGCACCTGGGTGCCGGAGAGGTGGACGTGGTTCTCCTTGCCGTGGGGGCACGTCTTCGCCGACGCCATGCCCTCGCACAACTTGCAGAACACGGTGTGCTCGAACTTGAGGATGTTGACGCCGACCTCGCCGGGCTCGTAGTTGTCGAAGATCTCCTGAGCCTCGTAGGTGCCGTAGTAGTCGCCGACACCAGCGTGGTCGCGGCCGACGATGAAGTGCGTCATGCCGTAGTTCTTGCGGAGCAGGGTGTGCCAGATGGCCTCTCGCGGGCCGCCGTAACGCATAGCGGCGACGAACACCGAGAGGATGACCCGGTCGTGCGGGTAGTAGTTCTCCATCAGGGTCTCGTAGCACTTCATGCGGACATCGGCGGGGATGTCGTCGCCCTTGGTTCCACCGACGAGCGGGTGGATAACCAGTCCGTCGACACCCTCGAGCGCGACCTTCGTCAGGTACTCGTGCGCACGGTGGATCGGGTTACGGGTCTGGAACGCAACGACGGTCTTCCATCCACGGTTGGCGATCTCCTCGCGCAGTTGCAGCGGGGTCAACCGGTACTTGGAGAACTCGTCCGCGAAGACGTTCTCTAGAACGGTGACGTCACCACCGACGTACTTGGGGCCCTGCGAGTAGATGTGCGCGACACCGGGGTGATTGTCGTCAGTGGTCTTGAAGCACTTCTGTGCTTCGTCCTTCGCGTCGTACTCGTAGATCTCTTCGATGTCGATGATCGCAACGGGACGACCTTCGTGAACGATCGCCGCCTGCGACCCTTCTTTGAGGTTCGCCAGCTCGGCCTCCGTCGGCGACAGGGTGATCGGAAGGCTCCAAGGAAGACCATTCGCCAGACGCATCTCGTTCACGACCGAGGTGTAGTCGGCCTTGGTCATGAAGCCGCGGTTAGGGCTAACGGCTCCGCCGGCGAACAGCTCGAGGTCGGAAAGAACCCGGCGGCTGCCGGCTTCGATCGTGGGAAGGGTTGCGGCCTTGGCCTGCAGATCCTTCAGCTCGTCGTCATTGGCGAGTCGGAGCTCGAGCGCTCCCCCGTGGGGCGCGGATCCAGGTACGTCCTTCAAAGTGGTGGGCATAACGGCCTCAGCTCCTTCGCTGCGAGAAGAGGAGGCGCGAGCGACTTGCACTCCCAGCGCACTCCTATGACACTCTTAGGATAACAGATTCGCCGTTTTCGAGCTTGCTCCTCTATTGATCATGCGCGCCCGTCAAGACGGCCGCGCGGCGAGGAGGAATCACTTCAGCCCTTGGGGTGAGCCAGGCGCCGGTTGATCGCGTCGAGGGTGGCGCGCACGGTGGCTTCGGTGATCGGCCCGCCTCGGGTGAGGGCGGAACCCAGCATGTCCGTCCCGTCCTCGTCGACGAGGATCAGGATCGCTTCCTTGCCGGCGACGTTGACCAGCGAGGCACTCTGCAGCTGGAAGGTCGCATCGGGAACGATCTTGCCGGCGGCCGAAAGGGTCGCCTCGGCCACGACTTTGAGCCCGTGTGGGGTCTTCTCGGCCGAAGCCTCACCCACAAAGTCCCCTAGCGAGACCTTCGCCTCCGAGGTCCACGACGAGGAGGACAGTGCCACCCGGCTGACCCGGGGCCGTTCCGTGGGGGTCGGCGGGGGCGCACCATCGGTTGGGGGGGCCACCGGCTGGAGGTCGGAGGTGGATTTGGGGCCCTCCGACCGGGCCTCCTGCTCGGCGAACTCGACCGCTCGCTCGAGGGACTCGAGGTCGCCGAAATAGGACTCGGCCTCGAGCTCGAAGACGTAGATGTGGTTCATGGAGGTCTCGAGATCCCTGGTCGTCACCTCGTGCAGGACCTGGGTGTGGATCTCTTCCCGGTTGACGCCGGTCTGGGTGAAAGCCTGGATCTCCTGGGGTTTCCCGTCGGCGCTGCGCAGGATGGCGCACCCGAGCACCCCCGGGATCTCCTTAATCGCAGCTTCCAGCTCGTCGATCTTGGTGTCGGCCATATGTCTAAGTATCCCCCTAGTTAGGGGCTCAGCATAGGAGGGGGCCTAGGGGGCCGCAATAGTCACATCTGCGGAGCTAGGCCAGGGGCCGGAGCGCCTCTGGATCCCAAGCAGAACGCCGACCGGCTAGGCGGTCGGCGAAGGAAAGAGATGTACCCGCTGAGCCTTCGTCCCGGGCAAGCCCAGTTTACAACTCAACGGGTACAGAGGGGACTTTAGGGGGGCCGTAACCGGGACACAACCCCTAAAAGCCAGATTTGTTCGCGCTCGGATGACAACTTTTCTTGCTCTCGAGCGTTCCCGAACAGGATTCCGGCCCCCCATCCAGAACCCGTCAGACAGGGGGACAAAGCAAGGGGCCTATGGCAGGATGCGGTCCGACCGGGGCCCAGCGAGCCTCACAGCGGGCGGGCGGGCCCGCAACCCACGGGTCTTCGTGGGGCGCAAGACGAAGAGACCCGAAGAGAGGGAGACAGCGAACGTGCTCAAGAGCAAACGCGCCTGGATCGCCTTGACGATCCTCACGACGTTGCTTGTTCCCGTGACGGCTCCCGCAGGTACCCACGACAAGCTAAGGGAGCTCGAGGAGCAGCGCGAAGCTCTCCACGAGAAGATCGAAGGCCACGAGGCCGAAGCCGACACCCTCCAAGCTGAAGCCAAAGCTCTCAACGAGCAGATGATCGAACTCCGTCACGCACTTGCTGCTCTCGACCGCGACATCTCCAAGATCGAATCCGAGGTCCGAAACGCACAAGCCCGCATCGACGAGACCCAGACCGAGATCGACAAGGTCGAGGGCGTCGCCACGAAACAGGCCGTCGGGTTGTACAAGGCGGGGGCAACCGAGACCCTGGATGCCCTCCTCGGGGCAAAGTCCCTCGCCGAGCTGGACGACCGTGTCGAGTTCCTCGGGATCGCGGCCCACGAGAACACCGACGCGCTGATCGAGCACAACAGGCTCCAGCTCGAGATCCAGGCCCAACACGCCGCTCTGTTCAAAACGAAGTCCGACCTCGAGGCCACTCGCAACGAGCAAGGTCGCCTCTACGCAAGCATGGATGAGAAGCATGGCGAGCTGAAGACGAAGCTCGCACGGCTCGAGGAACTGCTGGGGCACGAGCACGCCGAGGAAGGCGACCTACTTGCCGCAGCAGCAGAGATCAAAGGCGACATCCGCGCTGCGGATGCGATCCGTGCCGTTACCGCTAGGGGTGTTTCAACCGAGGGCTTCATCTGGCCATTGAACGGCGCGATCAACTCTTACTACGGTCCTCGCTGGGGACGCATGCACACCGGCATCGACATCGACGGTGTCACCGGCGACCCGATCGTCGCTTCGAAGGAGGGCCAAGTGATCCTGGCCCAGTACTACTCCGGCTACGGAAATGCGGTCATCGTCGATCACGGCGGCGGCGTAACAACTCTCTACGCACACCTGTCCAAGTTCGAAGTAAGCAGCGGGCAATCGATCCCGCAGGGTCAGATCGTCGGACTGGTCGGATGTACCGGATCGTGTACGGGTGACCACTTGCACTTCGAGGTTCGGATCAACGGGAACCCAGTCGATCCCCTCGATTACCTGCCGTAACCCAGATCCTTCCCGTAGAAGTCGATCTGCCGGTATTTCTTCATCCCCACGTTCTCGTACAAGCGCGTGGCACCCGTGAGGCTCTCCGAGTCGACACCGAGCGCCGCTCGAGTGAGCCCCCGACGCTTGAAATCGTTGAATGCTTGCAGGAGAAGCGCTCGACCGATCCCTCGCTTGCGCCATTCGCGCTCTACGCCTAGATCGATCACCCAGCCTGTACCTGCCAACACCTCAGCGACAAGGACGCCGACCAACTCTCCACCGGCCTCGGCGACCCACCACAGCTTTGGGTCATAGCCCTTCTTTTCGAGAGTCTCTGCAGACCAGTCGTCGAAACCGGGGAAGTCCGAGCCCCAATGGTCCCGAAAAGCCTCGACCAAGACGTTGTGGGTCGCCACGGCTTCAGCGACGTCGAAGTTCCTGAGCGTCACCCCCACCACCGGGTCCGGCGTCTCGACGTCGCCGGCGAGATCGACCTCCATCGACCAGAAGTGACGAACGATGCGATAGCCGGCCTTCGACAGCAGCTGCGCCGCGGGTCGATCCCACTCGGTCACGATGTTGATCACCCGTTCGAAGGCCTCCTCCGAGGCATCGCCTTTCGCGCGGGCCCGGCTTTCCAGGACATCGATAAGAGATGAACCGAGACCGACACCACGGTGGTCGGGATGCACCCATCCCATGGCGATGAGCGCCGTAGGGGGCCGGGTCTCCACGTGCCCATACGCAGCGATGGCTCCTCCGTCCGAAGTGATGACGAATGTGTCCGCAGCCACATCGAAGTCCGTTCGACGCCATGCCGAACCCAGGTCTTCTGCTAGATAGCTGGGCTCCACGCCCTCCTCGCGATCCAGTGCGATGAAGAGCTCTTCTAGTTCGGCGACGTCATCGGTATGGGCGGCGCGACTTGAGTAGCCAGGGAGGTTCATGGTGCAACCCTAAGGACGGCGGATGCGCGCTTCCGACCGAGCAGCAAGACATGAATCTGCGACGCCGATCGGCAGAGCCGTAGCAACCGCGACGTACCGGCCACGGCGAACCGGCAGGCGGGTCCTGAAACCCCCTCGCTCGTTCGTAACGAGATCTGCGACCAACCTGCCGTTGCGCCTGATCAGCACATCCGCGCCGGCGTAACAGCCGGCGGGGGCTCCGGAAGTCGTGAGTCGTCCGAATGCCACGAATCGACGATTCACATGGAGCGTGATGGAGCGTGCGTAACCGATCGGCGCAGGAGCCTCGGCCGAGGGTGACGGCACCGGCTCTGGAACGGGGCTCGGGATGGGGGCCGGGGCCTCCTCCGGCTCGTCGGTGCCTCCGCCTCCGCCTCCACCGCCACCGCCACCGCCGCCGCCACCGCCACCGCCGCCACTGGTCGTGGTAGCGGCGCGACGGCGTTCGCTGACGACCGCGGAAGGCGCACTTTCGTTACCCGCTTGGTCTACGGCCGTGACCCGGTAGTCGTAGACAACGTTCGCGACCCCGGAGGTATCCACTCGAGTGGATGCCGTCACCGGAGTCGTGGTGATCTGGGCCCACGAGACATCATTCGGGAGCTTGCGATAGACGTTGTAACCGAACAGGTCGGGATCGATGTTGTCGTCCCAGTTCAGGGTCACGCCGGCACTGTTACCCGAAGCAGATAGACCGATCGGAGCCGTCGGGACCACCAGATCCGAACCGATACCGGAAACGATGACGTCGTCGACGTGCCAGCCGTCGAAATCGGTGCCGGAGTTCCACGTCATCCGGAAACGGATCCTCGTTTCGGGGGCCCCTGCATAGGGGGTGAGATCGATCACGCTGGGAGCGAACTCATAACGGTGACCGGAATAGTTGGCCAACTGGTTCCAAGTAGAGCCATCGCTCGAGATCTCGACGATCGCGCGATCGACGTTCGGCTGCGTGCTGTAGCGATGCCAGAAAGTCAGACGCGGAGCAACCACGCCGGTCAGGTCCATAAGGTCGGTCATCAGAATGGCGCTGCCGCTGCCTGGTTGGGTCGCGACTCCGGGCAAACGGCGATAAGGAGAATCCGGGCTGTCGGACCACGATCGGGTTCCCGAATGTGGTTGTTCGGTCGTGGCTTCCCAGCGGGACGATTCATCCCACAGGTCGGTGCCGGAGTCGATGTCGTCGGAGAAAACGGTTACTCCGGCCAAGGTAGAACCGGAAACGATGTCGCTCACTGTTGCGTTGCCCGCGTTGTCTTTGGAACTAAGACGGAAGTCGTAACCAGTCCCCGGAGCAAGACCCTGAATCGTGGCGGTTTGAAGGACGGTGGGAAGACCGGGTAGCGGAGCCGGAGCACTGGCCCAGTCGTTCTCGCCGGTCGGGCTGTACGACAGTTCGTACGCAGAGACGCCGTCTCCCAAAAGAGCGTCTTCTGCCGGAGCGACCCAGTCGAGTGTGGCTGAATGGACTCCGAGCGCGGACAAAGAAAGCACGACGGGTCCCGGCGCCACATCGTCGAACTCGATCGCCGCGGCGAGATCCAACCGACCGGTGACGACTCTGCTGGTATCCGGCGAAGCCAAGGGAACGGTGTTCGCAAACAGGCGGCCCAGGATCTCTTGGTAGGAATCGCCGGGATACTCGGACCACAGAAGCGCCGCCGCACCCGCGACGTGAGGCGTCGCCATCGAAGTCCCACTCTTTGTGCCGTAGCCGCCCCCCTCCACCGAGCTGAGGATGTCCACTCCGGGGGCCGCTATGTCGACGGTTGTTGCACCGTAGTTGGAGAATCCCGCCAGGGAATCGTCCTCGGCCGTGGCGGCTACGGAAACGACGTTGTCGTATTCGTAGGCGGCCGGATACGAAGGGATCGAATCGGCATTCGATTCGTTGTTCCCGGCTGCCGCGACGAACAACTGACCGGCATCCCGCGCCCGCACGATCGCTTCTTCCAGTGCCCGCGAATAGGCCGCGCCACCCCACGAGTCGTTAGAGAGGTGCGCGCCGCTATCGATGGCATAGTCGAGGCACTGGATCGCGTCCGAAGTGCTGCCGCCCCCACCCGCGTCCAGCGATTTGAGGGCCATTATCTGGAGGTCCCAGTTGATACCGGGAACTCCAATCCCGTCGTCGCCCTGAGCGCCGATGGTGCCGGAAACATGCGTGCCGTGGTCGTTGTCGTCCATGGGGTCGGAGTCGTCGTTGGCGCAATCGATCCCGTGGACGTCATCGATGTATCCGTTGTCGTCATCGTCGATGTCGTTGTCCGCGATCTCGTCGATATTCGTCCACATCTGACCGGCCAGATCCGGGTGTTCGTAATCCACTCCCGTGTCGATCACCGCAACGACTACGTCGGCATCACCGGTACCCACTTCCCAAGCTGCCGGGGCGCCTATCTTCTGAAGGCCCCACATGTCGTCCCACCGAGTGTCGTTCGGGATGATTTCCGAAGCCTCTACGAGATAATCCGGTTCGGCGAAGCGGATCGAACCTTCCTCGGCGACCTCCTCGGCCCACTCGCTAGATTCGGACGGAGTTTCGACGACATAGAAATCCCCCTCGCTGCTGGAAGAGACGACGTCCCCGTCGTTGTCCTCGATCGCGTCGACCGCTTCGGCCTTGTCGCCCCGCTCCCACGCCACGATCGCGCGGTCGGCGACGTATGCGGGTTCGTCTTCCTCGGTCGCCGCTGCGGCCGGTGCCCAGACCAGACCGGCGGCGAGCACCGCCAGGGTGCAGGCCGAAGCAAGCGCGCGCCGTCCAGAGGGAATGCCCATCCGTTCACGCTATAGACCGGGAACATCCAGGGCCATAGCCCGCCTGGGTCAAATGGCAAACCGGGATTAACTAGACATTTGTATGTCTAAGTGAACGAAAAGGGACCGGACAATTGTCCGGTCCCCGACACTTTTCGTTCTTCGCCGACGGTCGAGACCGCCGGCGTTTCATCCGACTTCAAGTCGGACTGACTACATCATGCCGCCCATGCCACCCATTCCGCCCATGCCGCCCATTCCGTGGTCGTGGCCGCCACCGGCAGCTGCGTCCTCTTCCTGTGGCTTATCGACGACGGTGGCCTCGGTCGTGAGCAACAGCGCCGCGATCGATGCTGCGTTCTCGAGTGCTGAACGCGTCACGCGCGCGGGGTCGATGATCCCGGTCTTCATGAGATCGACGAACTCGCCGGTTGCGGCGTTCAGTCCGTGACCAGGCTTCTCGTTGCGAACGCGGTCCACGATGACGCCGCCTTCGAGACCGGCATTGCTGGCGATCCACCACAGCGGAGCCTCCAGCGCCTTCATAACAACTCGTGCGCCGGCGGCTTCGTCACCCTCTAGCTCGAGGGCGTCGACTGCCTCCTGGGCACGGACGAGGGTGGAACCTCCACCCGGAACGACGCCTTCTTCGACGGCCGCTCGGGTCGCCGAAACGGAGTCTTCGATGCGGTGCTTCTTCTCTTTGAGCTCGACCTCGGTCGCCGCTCCGACCTTCAGGACCGCGACTCCACCAGAGAGCTTCGCCAGACGTTCCTGAAGCTTCTCCTTGTCCCAGTCAGAATCGGTGCGATCGATCTCGGCCCTGATCTGCTCGGTACGACCCTTGATCTCGGACGCGTCTCCCGAACCCTCGACGACCGTCGTGTTGTCCTTGGTGATGACGACCTTGCGGGCCCTGCCGAGCATGTCGAGATCGACGTTCTCGAGCTTCAGACCGACTTCCTCGGAGATCACCTGACCGCCCGTGAGAACCGCGATGTCCTGCAGCATCGCCTTACGGCGATCGCCGAATCCGGGAGCCTTGACGGCCACTGCTTGGAACGTGCCGCGGATCTTGTTGACGACCAGCGTTGCGAGAGCCTCGCCTTCCACATCCTCGGAGATGATCACGAGCGGCTTCCCTGCCTGCATGACCTTCTCGAGCACAGGAAGCATGTCGCGCACGGACGAGATCTTCGACTGGTTGATCAGGATGTAGGGGTCCTCGAAAACGGCCTCCATGCGGTCCTGGTCCGTAACGAAGTAAGGCGAGATGTAGCCCTTGTCGAACTGCATACCCTCGACGAGCTCGAGCTCGAGCCCGAATGTGTTGGACTCTTCGACGGTGATGACGCCGTCCTTGCCGACCTTGTCCATGGCCTCTGCAACCATCTCGCCGATCTCGCTGTCGTTGTTCGCGCTGATGGCGGCGACATGCGCGATCTGCTCGCGGCCCTCGACGTCGGAGGACTGGGTCTTGATCGAATCAACAGCGGCTGCGACCGCCTTCTCGATGCCTCGCTTGAGAGCCATCGGGTTCGCGCCTGCGGCCACGTTCTGAACGCCGGCCCTGACCATCGCCTGAGCCAACACGGTGGCCGTCGTGGTGCCGTCACCGGCAACGTCGTTCGTCTTCGTCGCAACTTCCTTAACGAGCTGGGCGCCCATGTTCTCCCACGGGTCCTCGAGCTCGATCTCTTTCGCGATCGTTACACCATCGTTCGTGATCGTCGGCGCGCCCCACTTCTTGTCGAGCACGACGTTACGTCCACGGGGGCCGAGCGTCACGCGTACTGCGTCCGCCAACCTGTTGACGCCGTTCTCGAGGCCTTTGCGAGCCTCGGTGTCGAATCGAATGATCTTCGACATCTGGTCTCCTTCCTTCTAATGAAGGGGCGCAGGGAATCACCCCCGCGCCCGCAGAGCTAAAGGTTCGGGGTGGACTTAGCCCAATACGGCGAGTACGTCACGGGCCGAAAGGATGAGGAGCTCTTCGCCCTCGACCTTGACTTCGGTGCCGCCGTACTTCGAGTAGATGACGCGGTCGCCTTCCTTCACGTCCACGGGGATGACCTCGCCGGAGTTCTCCGAGCGACGGCCGGGGCCTACGGCGATGACGGTGCCCTCTTGGGGCTTCTCTTTCGCGGTGTCCGGAATCACGATCCCGGTCGGGGTGGTTTCTTCGCCCTCTTCGGGACGCACGAGGATGCGGTCCTCGAGGGGCTTTATCGCGGTCTTGGTTCCTGTTGCCATTCCTACCTCCTGGTTTAGGGATTAGCACTCCAAAGGTCTGAGTGCTAAGGGTACCGCCGGGGGCATAACCTGGCAAACGGGCCGGCTCGGTCCAAAAAAGTGTCGTACCCCCTCAGCAAAATGAAGGCATGGAAGTGTTCTACGAGGACCAAGCGGTGGAGTTCCTGGAAAAGGCGGCCGCCGACTTGGAGCCCGAGCTCTGCAGTGCGGCGGTGGCCAGGAAGCGACTTGCGACCTTCGCAAAGGCCATCAAGCTGGCCGAGTTCAGTGTGGCGGCGCTTGCCCGCAAGCTGGACGACGTCGAGACCGTGGCGCGCGCCACCGGCAGCTCACAGGGCAAAGCGAAGGCAACGGTCACCACCGGCAAGGTGATGGCGTCTTCGGACGACCTCCACCTGGCCATGCAGGCGGGGAAGCTTTCCTTGGACCAGGCCGCCCAGATCGCCGATGCCGAGGTCTCGGCCCCCGGTTCCGCAAGGGAGCTGGTGAAAGTTGCTCAGCGCGACTCGTTCCACGTCCTCAAGGACAAAGCGCGTCAGAAAAAGCTCGATGCCGAACAGCACCGCGACCTGGGTGCTCGCCAACGAGCGGCGCGGTACGCAAGGAGCCATTCAGATGGGCTGGGAATGGTGCACGTCCATCTCGCCCTTGAACCACACGTCGGAGCCCCGATCGTTGCGAGGGCCGAAGCCGAGGCCGAACGATTGGGCAAGAGGGCTAGAGCCAAAGGAGTGAACGAGCCCTTCCACTGCCATCTCGCCGACGCCTATACGTCATTGCTGTCGGGCGCCGGCAAGGGCCGAGCCAAACGACCTGAGCTCGTTGTGTTGGTGAGCCATCAAGTGGCGAAGCGCGGGTGGAAAGATGTGCGCAAAGGCGAGGTGTGCAAGATCCCCGGCATCGGTCCCGTACCACCTCAGGTCGCGCGGACGATCGGCACCGATGCCTTCCTGAACGCACTGTTCTTCGACGGGGTTGACCTCCGTCATCACAAACGCTGGTCGCGCACCGCTCCGGTGGAAGTGCGAGTCGCTTTGGAGCTCGGTGATCCGCCTGACTTCGACGGGGTCTTGTGCATCGATTGCGGCAATCGATTCCGAACGGAGTTCGATCACGTTCATCCGTACGCGGCGAAAGGTCCGAGTTCGCATCCCAATCTCAGGCCTCGGTGCTGGAACTGTCATCAGGAGAAAACCCGGCAGGACCGTAAGGCAGGAAGGCTGAAACCTCCCGAGCCCTGATCGATAACCTGCGCTAGGCCAGCTTGAGGTTGGGATCCGGCGAGGTCTCCAGCGGGTGGTAGATGCCCCGGCGCAGCATGGCCGTGGCACAGGCAGCGATCATCGCCGCGTTGTCGGTACACAACTCAAGGGGGGGCACGAACAGCTTCACACCCTTGTCCTCGCACTCGGCGGCCAGTCGCGACCGGAGCCCCGAATTCGCCGCCACTCCTCCGCAAAGGAAGACCTGGTTGGCTGAAGCCAGGTCCACGGCCATCATCGTCTTGGCCACCTGGACATCGACGACAGCCTTCTGGAAGGAAGCCGCCACGTCCTCGACGATGACCTCTTCGTCCTTCGCCTCGAGCTTGCGCACCTGATTGATCACGGCCGTTTTCAGCCCCGAATAGGACACGTCGAACCCGGGCTCATTCAGCATCGCCCGGGGAAAAGCGAAAGCATCGGGGTTGCCGATCAACGACAAACGGTCGATCTCCGGCCCCCCCGGATACTCGAGCCCCAAGAAGCGAGCGACCTTGTCGAATGCCTCGCCCGCTGCGTCGTCGATGGTGCTGCCGAGGATCTCGTAGTCGCCATGGCCTTTCGCGTGAACCAGCATCGTGTGTCCCCCCGAGATGATCAGCGCAAGGGCGGGGAAGGTCGCAGCTTGATCGGCCAAGAGGTTCGAATAGAGATGACCTTCGAGATGGTTCACACCGACGAAGGGGATCTCCAACGCGCTCGAGATGGCTTTGCCTTCCGCCACCCCGACGAGCAATGACCCGATCAAACCGGGACCCAAGGTTGAAGCAACTGCGTCGAGATCCCAGAAGGTCGCGTCTGCCTTCATCAGCGCATCGCCGATCGCTGGCGTCAAGGCCTCGACGTGAGCACGTGCGGCGATCTCCGGCACGATCCCGCCGTACTCACCATGAAGCTCTCCCTGCGAAACGACGACGTTCGACAGGATCTCGCGGCCCCCCCGGACCACTGCGGCGGAGGTCTCGTCACACGAGGTCTCGATCCCAAGTACGAGCGTGTCCTCGTCCCACTCCGCGATCGGCTGCTTGCGCGCCAGAGCCTCGGGTGCGGTGATCGTCCCGGCCGGTGGATCGGCCGGCCAGAAGGTCTCGCTCACCGACCGGCTCCCGAAGCGGCATCGAGCTCAGAGCGGATCTCTTGCAGACGCATCCGGTAATCCGTCGACAGCGAGTTCTCGACGACCATCACGAGAGCGTCTTCGTTGGTCTCGATGTAATAGCCCTTGCGAACGCCGGAGATATCGAATCCGAACTTCCGGTACATCGATTGAGCAGCACCGTTCGAAACACGCACCTCGAGGGAAAGATTGTCGGCTCCTCTAGCTAACGCTTCGGTGACGATCGTCAGCAACAATCGCGAACCGACCTTCCGTCCATGGAAATCCGGATCGACCGCGATGTTCGTCACGTGAGCTTCCTTGCCGGTGAACATCATCCCCGCGTAGCCGATGACGTCTCCACTGTGACGCGCCACGAGATAAGTGCGGGTCGACTTCTGCGCAAGCTCGCTCAAGAACAGAGACATGCTCCACGGCCGTGGGTACACGCGCGCTTCGATCGCGAGAACCTTCCGAAGATGGCGCCTACGCATGCGCGTTAGCTCTAGTCCATGGATGGGGTCGGTCTCGTGAGACCGCGCCAGCGCCATCAGGCCGACCTACTTCCTCTGATGCTCTCCCACTCGATCTTCCGCGCCGACTGCCTGAGATAGAGCGGAACGAGGTCGTAAGGAGAATCGAAGTCCTGCCGGAACAACCGGGGAAGGCTCAGTTCGACAAGCGATCTGGCGTCGGGGAACGAGTCGCCCAAGCTTCCGATCTCGGCCACCGACCGCAGGTCGCCGAAAACGTCGGCATAGAGATGCGCGCCGTTTCCCACCAACAGGACCTCCTCGGGCCTAGAAGCAAGGCCGATCGCCAGAGTGCCGGGTTTGTCCACCTGATAACGCGTCATGCGTTGAACGCCTCCCGGCGAAGAACGATAGAACGCGTAGAACACCTGGTTACGGCGCGCGTCGAGGATCGCGCAGATCGTTTTCGCCGAGTGTCTGACCTCATAGGCGACAAGATCCAGACTGGCCATGCCGACGATGGGCACCGACAACGTTTGCGCCAGAGCTTTGCCGGTGGCGACCCCCACCCTCATCCCGGTGAAGAGACCCGGCCCGAGCCCGACCGCCACGGCACCGATATTCCGGTAGCCGAGCCCCGCCTCGTCCAGGCAGAACCGGATCGCCGGGAGCAGGAATTCGTTGTAGTTGGCTCCCCGCGAGACCATCGCGCTCGCGACGACGCCCTGCTCCGATCCCAGAGCAACGCTGGCGAGCGGCGTGGAGGTCTCGATTCCAAGAACCAGCAAAATGGATCCCCATCCCTCTCTGGGCGATGGCCGAGCCCATCACCTATCCGGAGTCGGTACCGGTCTCGCTAATTCTCCCTCTACCTGGAGGGGCTTGAGGTTCGTCCGTAACGAAGAAGCGGGTCTCCGTCGTAGCCACCTCCGAGGCGGCCGCCAAGAGCGTCTCGGCCGTCTCCCGCATCGACTGGACCTTGGCGATCCACTCCGCCCCGTGCGGACGGAACGTCAGCGCCCGGTGATCCTCGGGATCCGACACCCCCGGCTGTCGCAGCTCCACCTCGAGGAATCGGCGCGGCAGCAGTGGCCCGATCGCCTCTCCCCACTCGACCAGCACGACGCTGCTGGGATCGAGGAACTCCTCGAAGCCCAGATCGAGAACCTCCTGGAAGGAGTCGAGCCGGTAGATGTCCAGATGGATGATCGGGAAGCGCCCTTCGTATTCGTGAACGATCGTGAACGTTGGGCTGAGAACCCTGTCCTCGACCCCGAGCGCGGCGCACAGCCCCTGCACGAAGACAGTCTTACCGGCGCCCAGATCGCCGCTGAGGCTGACGACATCGCCCGGGAGAAGATTCGGAGCCAGGGCCGCGCCAACGATTCGCGTCTCCTCCGCGGAATGCGTCATTACCGAGAGAACCTTCATGGGGTTTCTAGAACAATCCGAGTTGCTCGGACTCGGTCGCGGCCCCATCTTGCTCGTTCGGCTTCGCGACCGGGGCCGAATCGATGACCTGTCGTACCGATCGGAAGTCCTCTCGGATCCCGTCGATGGGGCTGAGGCCGCCGAAGCGACCGCCGCGCAGTGCTGCTGCCGGATGGAACGTAGGGATGACGACCGCGTCACGGAACGCGAACCTCTGCCCACGCGCCTTGGTGATCCCGATCGGCTGATTGATGATGAATCGGGTGGCGAAGTTGCCCAACGTGACGATCACGCGCGGCTGCATGTGGTCGAGTTGCGCCTCGAGGTAGGGGCGACACGCTTCGATCTCGTCGGGAAGTGGGTCTCGATTACCCGGTGGGCGGCACTTCACTACATTGACGATCGCAACCTGGGTACGGTCCAGCCCCACCTCGGCCAATAGCTTGTCCAGGAGTTGGCCGGAGGCACCCACGAACGGCTTTCCCTGCTTGTCCTCGTGGAACCCGGGAGCCTCCCCGATGAACAAGACATCGGAATCGAGGTTCCCGTCGGCCCAGACGACCTGAGTGCGACCCTTCGACAGGGGGCATCTAGTGCACTGCAACGCCTCTTGCTGGACAGAAACGAAATCGAGGCGCGCTGGAGCGGTGGGTCCCGGCGGCATCACTCGACACTAGTGAGCAGCACCCTCCTGGTCAACACTTGATGAGTTCCTCCGGAGGTCGAACCCATCGTCGCTCGGGCTAGTTCGGGCCTCGGGCTAGATCCCCTTACGAGACGAGGAATTTGCCGTCCTCCATCAGGACGTCCCCGTCGACCGTGATACGACCCCCGTCCCGGAGATCGCACACCATGTCCCAATGGACGGCCGACTCGTTCTTGCCCCCGGTCTCCGGGTACGAAGCTCCCACGGCCAGATGCACCGTCCCGCCGATCTTCTCGTCCAAGAGGATGTCGCCGGTGAACTCGGGGATGTTGTAGTTCGTGCCGATCCCAAGCTCCCCGAGCACGCGGGCTCCCTCGTCGGTGTCCAGGGTCTTGACCAAGAACTCCTCGTTCTTCTTGGCGGTTGCTTCCACGATCCGGCCGTTCTCGAACTGGAGTCTGATGCCCTCGACCGCTTGCCCGCCGTAGATGGCAGGGAAACTGAACGTTACGTAACCGTTCGTCTTCGTCTCCTCGGGGCCCGTGAAGAACTCACCGTCCGGGAAGTTGAAAGTTCCGTCGGCGGGGACGAAGGTTCGGCCGTCGATCCCCAGAGTGAGGTCCGTTCCCTCTCCCTCGATCCGAACCTCTTTACGTCCACCGATCCAATCGACCAGAGTGGAGTGACGGTCGGCTACCTCGAGCCATTTCGCAACAGGATCCGATTCGTCGACGAAACAGGCCCGGTAATAGAAATTCTCGTATTCCTCGAGGCTCATCTCGGCTTCCATCGCGAGGGCCTCGGTCGGAAACAGCGTCACACACCAGCGATATTCCCCCGCAGCGGAACGCTTCATGAACGTGTCCATCAGTGGCTTGCGCGCGAGCGATGCCTTTGCCTGCTTCGATGGGTCGGCGTGTGACAACTGGCGCGTGTTCATGTCACTGATGATCGCGAATGAGGCGTCGAGGTTCTCCATCATCCATTTGTCCGACTCCCACACGTACTCGAGTTGATGCTCCTGCGCGACGCGATAGAAGATCGGTTCGGCTTTAGGCAATGATGCGCGAATCATGGGATGCGCGCCCTTGGCGAGGCAACGTTCGTACAAAGCCAGGATCAGCGGCTCCGCTAGATAAGTACCGCGGATCGCTACGAGATCGCCTTCTCCGATCTTGGTCGAGTAATCGACGAGGATGTCGGCAACCTTCTCCACCCGATGATCTTTCAGTTTCCTACCTCCACTTCAGCCGCCCGGCTAGCCCAAAGTATCGTCCAGGAATCGCCCGACCAGATCGTTGAACTCCCGGTATCGCTCCAACATCGTCATATGCCCGCAGCCGTGAAGCAACTGAAGCTCGGCCTTTGGCAGGTGTTGGACCAGATGCTCCGAGGCCTCGGACACCGTCAGGCGGTCATGGGTGCCGGCGATCACGAGGGCCGGAACCGTTATGTCCCCCAGGTGGTCCGTAACGTCGAAGTCCCGGTAAGCCTTGATGAGATCGAAGATGACGTCGGTCGGAGTCTCCGTGAGCATGTCGTACGTGAAATCGATCTGTTTCGCCGAGGCATGGGGGCCGAACGCGGCGAATGCCACAGCTAGGAATACCGAATCCGACGGTTTGAGGATCCGTCGGAGCCTCTCGATCTGATGATGTTGTGACCCCAGCATGTCCAGAGGTCGTCGCACGAGTCGTTCGACCTTGGCCACCCCCGCACCGCCAACCAAAGTTTCGTATGCGGGACGGTGGGTCGTGTTCGTGAGCACGAGGCCTCTGATCTTGGAGCCGAGCAGTTTGCGATTCAGGTGGCAGAGCTGCAACGCGATCATGCCGCCGACCGAATGGCCGACGATGACCACTTCCTCTAGCCCGGAGTCCTCGATCACGGCTGCCAGATCGTCGGCGAGGGTTGTGACGGAGTAGCCGGACGAACCCTTCGGATGTGACAACCCGTGGCCGCGCAGATCGTAGAAGACGAGCCTGTGATCGCCCATCCCAGCCAATTGGTAATGCCATACGTCACTGCGCAGGACGGACCCGTGGATGAAGACCGCGCCACGAGGTGATTCGGGACCGGCTTCTTCGATGAAGATCCGAGAACCATCTGGACGCTCGATGGTCCGGGCGCGAACACCACGGCGCCTGCCGAAGGGCTCGCCACCTTCCGGATCGTTGCGCCGGCGTCGATTGACGAGCGAGCGTTGGGCGACCAGCCCAGCACCGAGCCCCACGGCCGCGCCGGCGAGGGCGAGAGCGTTGCGCTTAGCCATCTATGTACACACGCGGCACGCGAGACGGGATACGAGAGGTGATCTCATAGTTGATCGTGCCGAGCTTCTCGGCCAGTTCCTCAGCGCTTATCGAGATCTCGCCATCATTTCCGATCAGCACCACCGTGGATCCCACCGCAACAGTGTCCTCTCCTACATCGACCATGAATTGATCCATACAAACCGTTCCCGAGACGCGGTATCTCTTACCCGCTATCCCGACCTCCCCTCGTCCCGATAGCCGCCTGTCGTAACCATCCGCGTATCCGACGGGGACCGTCACGACCTTCCCGCGGGCGTCTAACTCGTACTCGAGACCGTAGGAGAGCGCTTCACCGGCGGGCACCTCCTTAACCATGTTGACCCTGGCTTTCAGTGACAACACCGGCTTCAGGTCTGCGCTTCCCGCGAGCTGGGGGCCGGGCCAGAGTCCGTAGAGGGCAACCCCACAACGGACGACGTCGAGGTGGCTGGCCGGCGTCGACAGAGTTGCCGCGGAGTTGGCAATGTGCTTGAAGCGCAGCGGCACTCCCGCCTTCTCTATCTTTCCAACCAAGTCGTGGAACAGATCGATCTGTTTCTGAGTGAATGGGTGGTCGGGTACGTCGGCGACCGCCAGGTGGCTCCAGGCCCCCTCGATCCGCAACCCCTCGAGGGTCTTGAAAACGCCGACCGCATCGAGAACATCTTCGGCCATGACACCCACGCGATGCATCCCCGTGTCCAACTTGACGTGCACCGGCACACTGCTTCCCGCGGCGATCGCTGCCTCCGACAAAACTCGCGCGAACCGCGGGGTGTAGATGGTCGCCGTTAGATCGTTCGCAACGATCGTCGCAGCGGCCTCGTCCGGTGGCTCCGTGAAGACATGGATCGGTTCCTTGATCCCCGCTTCCCTTAGATGAAGGGCCTCTGCCACACGGGCAACGCCCAGTCGCGTCGCTCCCCCTGCCAGGATCGCCTCGGCGGATCTTGGGTTGCCGTGACCGTATGCATATCCCTTCACGACACCCATCAGCTCGGCAGTACCCGCGATCCTCTTCAGCTCGCGCACGTTGTGACGGAGAGCTCCGAGATCGACCTCCGCCCACAGGGGGTGACCTCGTGAAGCGATCACGTCGCGCGTGAGGTCCATCAATCCCACGCGCCGCCGATGGCCGCTATGGCAGCCGGCAGAGATTCCGCCACGTCCCACGCCACCACTCCGGCGGGCCCAAGCCGTTCGCCCGCGATGGATCCGGCAACACCATGCACCAATGCGGCGGCCCAAGCAGCCGCGAATGCATCGAGCCCGGCAGCGAGCAGCGCGGCGATCGCCCCGGTCAGAACGTCCCCGGTTCCGGCGGTGGCGAGCTCGGCCGATCCGGCCGGGTTGATCACCGCCCGTCCGTCGGGAGCACTGATGATCGAGCGGTGCCCTTTCAACACGACCACGCAGCCGAAATACTCGGCGGCCTTTCGCGCGACGCCGAGCCGGTCCGCTTGGACGTACTCGGTGGGGCACTCGAGCAACCGTGCGAGCTCGGCTGGGTGAGGGGTCAGGACCGTGGGGGCACTCCGCTCCTCGAGCGGGCCGGTGTCGCCGGCAAGAACGTTCAACCCGTCGGCATCGAGTACGACTGGTTGAGATACCTCTCTAAGAACGGCCTGCACGAGACCGCGCTGGTCATCTCCCTGGCCGAGACCGGACCCCAACGCGAGCGAATCCGCTCGATCGAGAACCGACTTGAAGTTCCTTAGGGCATCCGCTCCGAGATGAGGATCCTGAGTAACCACCGACGTAAGAACTTCGGGGAGCTTGGAGATGATCGTCGATCTGATCGCGACCGGAACGCCCAAGGTGGCGTAACCGGCCCCCATCCGCATCGCACCGCGCGCGGCGAGGATGGCGGCACCGCTCATCGCCTCGGAGCCGCACAACAGGCCTACTGACCCTGCGCTTCGCTTGTGCGAATCCGGACCGCGTCTGGGGAGAACCCCCGCCACATCGGCCTCGTCCAACATGAACACCGATGCATCCCCAACCTCGATGCCGATATCGACAGCCTCTACGAATCCGGCGCGGGTTGCACCCTCGCCGGTTGCCGTGCCGACCTTCTCGGCAGCCATCGCGACCGTCACGTGCGCCTTAACGCTGGGACCGTCGGTTCGACCCGTCGTCGCGTCTACGCCGGATGGCACGTCGATCGAGACGACCGTCGCCGCGCAGTCGTTGATCGCTTCGATCGCACGCTTGGCGTCGCCTTCGGCTTGTCCTCGGAACCCGGTGCCGAACAGCGCATCGATCACCACCGTGGAATGACGAAGTGGGACCGGATCAAAGCGCTCGACGTAACCTCCATCGGCAACGAATCGATCGCGATGCGTAGCGGCGTCCCCGGTCACGGAATCGGAATCCCCGACGAACATGCAACGGACCCCCAGTCCTTCGCTCCGAAGGACGCGGGCCGCGACGAAACCATCTCCTCCGTTGTTGCCCTTGCCGCAAACACACACGACCCGGCTGCCGTAGCGATCTCCGGCCAGCCGGATGACGGTACGAGCCACGGCTCGGCCGGCCCGCTCCATCAGGATCTCGCCGGGGGTCCCGGCCTTGATGGTCGCCGAGTCGGCCGCTTTCATCTCCTCAGGCGTGAGAAGGGGTCTCATCACACCATTGTCGCCCACGCTCACCGCTCCAGCGGCGTTAGGAATCCGGGTTCTTCTGCGGGCCTGAGTGACAATCAAGACTCCGTAGACGCTCTCAGCGGGAGCTGAAACATGGATCAGGTCCGAGTTCTTGTGATCGACGACCACAAAGGGTTCCGCGAGCTGATGCAGGTAACCGTCGCCCTGGAACCGAGCGTGGCAGAGGTCAGAACCGCCTCTCACGGCCGTGAGGCCCTCGAGGTGTGTGCCACGTTCGAGCCCGATGTCGTCTTCGTCGACTCGCTGCTTCCCGAGATGACCGGCGACGAGATAACCCTTCGGATCAAGGAGCTGCACCCGAAGGCGAAAGTGATCTCGCTCTCGGGCCAGATGGAATGGGAGCCGGAGTTCGCCGACGAGAAGATCGCCAAGGACGGGGCCGGGTTCCTCGACGAGATCAGCCGGGTGCTCGATCTGGGGGATTAACCCTCCGCTTTCGCGATCCCGCCACCTCTTCCGTTATTTCCCATTTGTCTTATTCATCCCATTCGTAGAGAAATCGCCCGCGGGGTGGGAAGGTCATTGTCAGCGGAGAGAAGAGGAGAGCCGGTGACAAGACATCCACATCCACTAGGAGGTGAGCTCCATCCAACGGCGGCTATTCGCTACGGCGACCCTCATTCTCTTGTTCTCCGGGCTCCTCACATCTTTCTCCTCTGCAGCACTCGCGCAGGGAAAAGAAGAGGCTCCCGGTCAGATCAAGAAGCAAGAACGCTTGGAAGCCGAGTCAGAAGACACGGAGTCCGAGGAGTTACTCGATGAAGAGGCGGAGTCATCCGACGAAGACGAGTCGAGCTCGACTGAAGCTTTGCGCGACACAGACGAGTCGGATGAGGACGTCGACGATGATCCGGTCGAGTTCCAGGGAGACATCAGCGACTGTCCTAATAAGCACGCTGCGCCCGACATCGAGGAAAAGAACAAAGGCGCCAACCGGCACGGTCCATACGACAGCACTTGCGACGAAGACGTGCCGGCCATGAACGGGGGGAAGGTTCACAAGAACCATTGCGCGGGATGCGTCGGTAATGCCGACAACAAGAATCCCCCCGGTCAATACCCCGGTGACCACAACAACGGATACGAGTGCGACGGAAACAACGGTGTTGGTAAGGGCAACCCGGCCCACAGTGGATGCGTGACTGTTCCCAGCGTGCCGCCCCCTCCGCCGAACCCGCCGAGCAAGCCTCGGGATCGGGATCGCGATAGGGACTCGGATCGGAACCCCTCACGGCCCGACTTCAATCGGCCGAGGAGCATCCCCGACGTCAACCAGCCGCCGGTCGCGCTTCCGGGCAATCCACCTCAGCAACCTGATGTGGTTCTCGGCAGACCACCGGCCGCCAATCCGGCGCCACCCGTCGGGCAGCCGGGGGTTCTTCCCGTTACCGGTCCGCGTGACGCCTCGATCTTCATGTTCATCGGGGTCCTACTGATCGGAGTCGGAGCACTCGCGGTCTCTGCCGACTCGATGATCGCGCGCGTCAAGCAACGTCGTTAGAAGGGTGGTTTCGGGGGGTCGCTCCGGCGGCCCTCCGGCTACCCACTACGGCGAAGGATCGATCCTCGGTTCCGCGAATAGATCGTCCCAGTCGGCCGGCATCTCGATCCGCTCGCGCGGCTCAGGTGTGACTTGGGCGGCCACCAGGTCTTCATCGCTCTCGATCTCAGGATCGTCCTCGGCGTCTTCATGGGTCTCTAGCGAGATAACGGAATCGCTCTGCTGGGCCCCAGGAGTCTCGACGACTCGGGTCCGTTGTGCCGCAAGATCGAGTGCTCGAAGGAGTTGTGCGACCTCTGCCCGCACCGCCTCGAACTCCCCAACGACGCGATTGGCAACGTTCTCTATGTGGATCTCGGCTCCGCGGATCAACTCGCCGATCGCATCCTGTGCGCCGTCCACCCGCTCTTCATCCACCTGATGGTTTATGGCCGTCGCCGTCGGCAGCGACGCATCGCCGTGGGTTTCCCGCAGCTGTGCGGCAAGCGCTTGGAGAAAAGCTCGCACTTCGGCGCGGTTGTAACCGGGGACGCTCAATAAGAATTCGTAGCCTTCGACGTCTTCCGGCGAGAAGAATGCCATTAGCCCCCCTAACTGCAGGATCGCAGCTTGAATCCTGAAACGAACTCTCTTACCTGCATGCGACCGAGAAGAAGTTGCTGCATGGCGGTGTCGAATGCCTGAAGGTTTCCGTTCAAGCAACCCGCCATCGAGTCGACCTTGCTTTGTAACGCGGCGTCACGCTGAGCGCTTTGATCGACCGATTCCTGCCATTGCTCCACCGTCGGTCCCTGAACCGCGCCCGGTGCAGCGCGCGTCTGATCCTCGATCGCCGACAGTCGAGAGTCGAACCAGAACGCCATGAGCACGAGCCCCACGGTGATGACCGCCATGAAGATCACCAATCGGGAGATCGTCCGCTGGTAACGCTTCAGGATCCACGAGTAGAAGTCACCCGCCGGGTCGACTTCCTGCAGTTCAGTGAGCGTCGCCATCTTCATCCCACGAGATCTGCAGTTTCCGGTTGAGCGCTTGGAGCGTCGCGCGAGCACCGGCCGCCGCGATGTCGTCGCCCGTCGCACTTGAACCGGTAAGTGTTGTGGAGTCTCCGTTCTTACTGAAGAGAACTTGCACGACGATGAATCCGTCTTGATAGGTGTCCTGAACGAACAGGTTCTTGAGCTCGAGTCGGACGTCCATCTTGGCAGCCGGCTCCTCGAGCGCCTCGAGCAGGGCGGTTACACCGGCGCGCGCTCTCGCGTCCTTCGACGGGAGTATGGGGGCCGCACCTTCTCGGACCTCGCCGTTGGGCAGCTTGAGGTTCAACTTGGCCCAACCGCCACCCGCCTTGGTGGCAACGACCACCGAGTCCAGCACGATGCGCGGTTCTGTCATCGACTGCATCGAGGATTC
Organism: Actinomycetota bacterium; assembly: GCA_035629935.1. Classification (GTDB taxonomy): domain Bacteria; phylum Actinomycetota; class CADDZG01; order CADDZG01; family WHSQ01; genus DASQLQ01. The sequence continues at coordinate 2,601 of DASQLQ010000168.1, read as the reverse complement.
CTCGTCTTCCAGCTGAACGACCGAAACGATGTCTTCATCGAGGTCGATGCCCAAGGTTGCGGCCACGGTTCTAACGGCGCGGGTCAGGTCGTCGACACTTCGGTCCGCAAGAGCCACCAGGTGGATCTGGGTGGGCGTTTCTACGCCCTCCACCCGAGCACGTAATGCGCCGGGGATCTGGCCCAGATCCTTCTCGAGGGCTATCCATTGCCCTGCCGCTTCAGCATCCACAGTCCGACCGCCCGCTCGGCCTAACCCTCTCTTCGACTAGATGTCGCCCCACTCGCTAGCGGAACTAGCAAAACTTACCATCGGCCCCCGCCTGATCCCGGGTACTTGAAAAGCCACAAAACATGACAACTATTAACAGTCGTTGACCCAATTAACACCAGGCGGATACCATCAACTCGTAGGCTATTCCTACAAAGATGTGCCGGAGGAGGTATTCGTGCGACGGCTCCCGCTTGCAGCTCTGACCTGCTGCTCGGTCGCGCTCGCTGCGCTTTCCTTGATGGCGCCGGGGATCGCCGCAGCACAGTCCCCCACTCCTTCTCCAACATCCACTCCCTCGGGCGCGTCGCCCAGTCCTTCCCCCACCCCAACTTCACCCAGTCCCAGTCCGTCGGCGTCACCGACTCCGACACCGACTCCGACGCCCTCGGACGATCCCGGCTCCACGGACGAGATCCCGGCGGTTGTCGACATCCGCGTGAGTGCGCCCGGGGGTCTCGCCGAGTTGGGGGAACACCTTTCCTACTCGCTCTTGGTCGTCAACCCCGGGGACACGCCGCTTACAAACCTCACGATCACGAACATCGTCCCGGAGGAACTGGACGTCGTAGGTGTGCCGATCATCGACCGCGCTGAGTCCATCAACTTGATCTCGATGGGCAGTAGCGAGGAGATCGTCTGGACCCTTGACACACTGGACCCGGGGGAAGGGGTCACTCTTCCCTGGGAAGCTTCGGTGGCCGCTACCGGAGACCTCGTGGCCGCGAACGACGTTGTCGTCGAGGCCGAGGACAGTTCTGCTGCCGCATCGCGAAGCGTTTACCTGGCCCGCTCGTCCACACCGGCGGTGCAAGGAGGCACTTCGTCTGCAGCACCAGCCACGACCCAAACCCGCCGCGTCGTTCGTTACGAACAACGTCGCATTCCAGCGGGAACTGCCCCGGCGATCCTCCCCTTCACGGGCGCGAACGTGTCCGGTTGGTTCGCACTGGCATTGATCCTGCTCGGAGCCGGCGTCGTTTTCACCCGGGCTCGGAGATCCCCGGCTCTCCTGTGTGCACTGATGGGCCTGGTGATCATGGCTGCGTGCACGAGCGCCGACCCACCGCCATCCGCCGAGGCTCCGAAACAAGAATCGCCCAAGGGAGACGACGAGGTGCTGGGCAAACGAATCCACAAAGGCGACAACGAGAACACCGCAGAGGCTCCCCCAGGATCTATTGACGATCCGTCCCCCGGCGAAGAGGGCGACGATGACGCCACCGAGCCCGATACCGAGACCGAGGATGCGATCACGCAGCTGCCTGTGCCGCAGGAAGACCTGATCCGAGTCGTAACCGTCCCGGTCGTGGAGATCGTGGAGGTTCAGGGCCCCGCGACGGAAGTCCTGACGTCGGTCCCCGGCGATAACCTGATCACGTTCAGCTGGGACGAAGCGAGTCGGTCCGTGACCGGTGCCGCTTCTTCTCGCACCCTTACGAGAGACGTGGTCGCCACCGTCCTCTCCGAGCTGTCGACGGCCTCTCCGTCCATCGCTCCGTCGGTCGAGCTAACGAACGTTTCCGACGGCTCTCTCGTAGTGAAGGGGAACCTCGGGATCGAGACCCAAGGGCCCGGCCAGACCGTAACCACCTCGGAGCACGTGGATCTGGTCCTCGCTCCGGGAGGCAGCATCACACTCGACTTCGAGTACGTCCTGCCGTCGGGCGAGTACACCGCGGCCCCCTTCTTCCAGGCCGACTAACCCTCGTCGGGGTCCAGAGCGATCTCTGCCGAGATCAGTGAGAGCTTCCGGTTGAGCGCGTTCAAGACCGCTCGAGACACGGCACGATGCGGATCCTTCTTCTCGATAAGGGCGGCCCCCACGAGATCCACGGGACTGTCGCCTTGGCCGTAGACAAGTTTTACCAGCACAGCCTCCGAATCCCCCACGAAGGTCAGCTCGATGCTGTCGACCTCCACGGTCGTCGAGGCCCCATCGAACCAGGGCTTGAGGGTTCTCAGGACACCCTCGGCCGCCACCCACACGCTCGATCCGACCACCGTGATCCGCCCTTCGGCGGCGAGATCGCGACTGTTTCTGGTGTTGTTACTGTTAACGAACGACCCGGATGTAGTCATTGATGACTATTTAGCCATCCGTGTCTCAGGTGGCAATCCCCCGTACGGGGGGACATGGTCCCCTAGAAGGGGGTGAAATGGCCCGATTTGGCTATGGACTGGGGTTGTTCGTTCTCCATAAGCTGACCCCGGTGTCAGGCACGGACAAACAGTCCGTTTCGGGCAAAAGCGAAGCGAAAGGATCTGCCTAAGAAACAAACCAAGCGGAGCGGTGACCCTTCCGAGTATCACTAATTTTGGAGGTCCCGC
>DASQLQ010000167.1:0-13232 GCA_035629935.1 Actinomycetota bacterium | reverse complement strand
GAGCAGCACACCGACTTCATCTTCACGGCGGTAGGCGAGCAACTCGGCTTCGTTGGCTCGGCGACGCTTCTGGGTCTCTTCGGATTGCTGATCTGGCGCGCTTTGAGGATCGCTGCCATGTCCAGAGATCTTTTCGGCACCCTCTTAGCTTCAGGTATCGCCGGTTTTTGGGTTTTCCAGCTGTTCATCAACGTCGGGATGACCATGGGCATCATGCCCATCACGGGAATCCCGCTTCCATTCATCTCTTACGGAGGTTCTTCTTTGATCACCAATTTCATCGCGGCGGGTCTGTTGCTCAACGTCCATATGCGGAGGTTCATCTGATGTCCCGACCAGCTGATGAGGCTCCCCGGCGACGCGAGCGGGCCGCTGATGTAGTCGATCTCCCGCAGGGGCTCGAGAAGAAGGCGCCTAAGGAGAAGAAGCCCGAGGTCGTCGACCTCCCTCAGGCCCCGGACAAGGTGACGAGAGACCGGAAGCCCGAGTCGGGCTCATCGAGACAGTCACGCTCCCGGCGCCGCCCGCGCAGGAAGCCGCAGCGCGGCCCAAAGCCGTCGGTTGAGCGCGTGATGCTCGTGTCCCGCGAGGGAGATGTAACGCAGATCGCAGTCCTGGAAGAGGGTCAGATCGTCGAGCACTACGTCACCCACCCCGAGGACCGGTCGATAGCGGGGAACATCTATCTCGGCCGGGTGCAGAACGTGCTTCCCGGGATGGAAGCGTCGTTCATCGATATCGGTGAGTCACGCAATGGCGTTCTGTACGCCGGCGAGGTTGGGATCGCCGACGACGAAGGGGACGAGATCCCTCGGATCGAGACGGTCCTGAAGCCCGGCCAGTCCATCCTCGTCCAGGCGACGAAGGACCCGATGAAATCCAAAGGGGCTCGCCTCAGCGCGCTCGTTTCCCTCGCCGGCCGGCATCTCGTTCTCGTTCCGCGCGCCCGCTCGCTCGGGGTATCGAGGCGGCTGTCGGACCGCGAACGCAGTCGTTTGCGCGACATAGCGCAAGAGCTCTTACCGGAAGAGCACGGTTTGATCGTTAGGACCGCTGCCGAGGGAGCGTCCCGATCCGACCTCGAGCGCGATCTTGGACGGTTGCTGGAGCTGTGGGCCGAGATCGAACAGAAGTCGAGCAAGGGGAAGGCACCCGCTCTCGTTCACTCGGAACCCGGCCTCGAGCACCGCGTCATCAGAGATGTGTTCAACCGCGACGTCAGCCGTTGCGTGATCGGAGACGCTGCTCTCGAGAAGGAACTTCGTGCTTACATCCGAGACACCACTCCCGACCTGGACCATCGTCTCGAGTCGCACACCGGGAAACTTCCTATCTTCGAGGAGTTTCGAGTTGTCGAACAGATCCGGAAATCGCTGGATCGCAAGGTTTGGTTGCCGTCGGGTGGCCACCTCGTGATCGATCGCACCGAGGCGATGACGGTCATCGACGTCAACACGGGCAAGTTCGTGGGCAAGTCCACGCTCGAAGAGACGGTCTTCCGCACGAACAAGGAGGCGGCAGTCGAGGTCGGGCGACAGCTCCGTTTGCGGGACATCGGCGGGATCATCGTGATCGACTTCATCGACATGGAGATCGCCGAGAATCGTGCCGAGGTGTTCAAGGTGTTCAAGGGCGAGTTGGACAAGGACCGGACCCGCACCCAGGTGTACGACATCTCGCCGCTCGGTCTCGTGCAGATGACACGCAAGAACGTCTCCGCCGGGATCGTGGAGGCTTTCTCGGACCCCTGTCCCACGTGCGAGGGCCGGGGCATCCTCATCCACGACGTCGACTGAGGCGGGAGATCGGCTGATATCCTGCAGCATTCGGAATCTAGCCCTTAGGGGATCTAGCCCGAGCGCCGATCCAGCTCGAACGGCGACATAGCCCGAGCGCCGACGGTCTCGACCGTCGGCGAAAAAGCAAAGAGGGAGCACAGGTGTACGCAGTCATCCGCGCGGGCGGGAAGCAACACAAGGTCACCAAAGGTGACGTGATCGATATCGAGCGTGTGAAAGATGGCACATCGAGCCTCGAGTTCACGCCGCTCCTCGTGGTGGACGACAAGGGCAAAGCCAAGACGGCGAAGACCGACCTCGCCAAGGCCCGTGTGACCGCGACCGTCGTCGGCGAGAATCAGGGCGACAAGGTGGACGTCTACAAGTACCGCAACAAGACCGGGTACCGGCGACACACCGGTCACCGCCAGAAGTACACGACCATCCAGATCGCAGATATCAAGCTGACGGGCGGCCGTTCCGAATCGGCTGCCAAGGAAAAGGAAGCGAAGGAGGCCGAAGATGGCGCATAAGAAAGGAGCGGCTTCTTCACGCAACGGTCGCGACTCTCAGTCCAAGCGACTCGGTGTAAAGGCCTACGGCGGCCAGACGGTCAAGGCGGGCACGATCATCATCCGTCAGCGGGGCACCAAGGTTCACCCGGGGAACAACGTCGGCAAGGGTGGGGACGACACGCTCTTCGCCAAGATCCCCGGAACCGTGACGTTCCACAACCTGCGCGGCAGACGCGTCGTCTCCATCGACGCCGAGTAGTTTTCCGCCGACGGCCGAGCCCGTCGGCGTTCGGGCTCACCTACTCTTAGATCATGGCTTTTGTCGATGAGGCCCGTATCCATGTCACGGCGGGTAACGGTGGCAATGGATCCGCGTCGTTCCATCACGAGCCGTTCAAACCCAAGGGAGGTCCCGACGGGGGAGACGGCGGCGATGGGGGAAGCGTGGTTTTCCGAGCCGATCCGTCTGTCGGAACGCTCCTCGAGCTCCGCGACCACCCCCACGTCAAGGCGGCGACCGGCGGCCATGGTCAGAAGGGGAAGAAGCAGGGGAACCGAGGTGAGGACCGCGTGGTGCTCGTGCCTCTCGGAACTGTCATCCACACGACCGAGGGTGTCCGCCTCGCCGATCTTGCCAATCCCAAGGACGAATATGTGGGCGCTCGGGGGGGCCGGGGGGGCCGGGGAAACGTCAGATTCGCAACGTCGACGCGACGCGCCCCGACGTTCGCAGAGAAGGGCGAGCCGGGCGACCAGCGCTCGTTGCACCTGGAACTCCGACTCCTGGCCGACGTGGGCCTCGTCGGATTCCCCAATGCAGGTAAGTCGACGCTGATCTCGCGTGTCTCGGCGGCCAAACCCAAGATCGCGGACTACCCGTTCACTACGCTTGTACCTAACCTCGGCGTTGTTCGAGTGGGCGAAGACTCATTCGTGATGGCCGATATCCCGGGTCTGCTTCCAGGTGCACATGAGGGCAAGGGTTTGGGGGACAGGTTCCTTCGTCACATAAGCCGTGCCGCGGTTCTCGTGTACCTGGTCGACCTTGCCACTATTGAGCGCGATCCGGCGGAGGACTTCGACTGTTTGCACCGGGAGCTGGTTCAGTACGACCCCGATCTAGCGGCCCGGCCCTCTGTCGTCGTAGCCAACAAGCTGGACGCCGGCCGGGATGCTCTCGACGAGGTGCGTTCTCGCGTCCCCGAGATAGTCGCGATATCGGCCGTGACCGGCGAAGGGGTGCCCGAGCTACTAGGCATCCTGGCCAGGAAGGTGAGTGAGTCACGCTCGACCGTGACTGGCGAACGACCTTCGTACATCCGCTACGTCTCCGAGCCCCAGGCCGTCAAGGTGACGCGCGAAGGTGGCGCATGGCGTGTCACGGGAACGCAGCCGGAGCGGACGGTGGCGATGACGGATCTCGACAACGAGGAGGGCGTGGCGCGTCTACAACGAAACTTGATATCGCTCGGGGTCGAGCGAGCTCTATTGGAAGCTGGCGCCACAGAGGGAGACGAGGTGCGGATAGGCGAAGCCGCTTTCGACTTCGAGCCCGAGGTGGAGGCCGTCGATGGCTAGGCTAAGTGTCGATCCGCCAGACCGCGTTGTGGTCAAGATCGGAACGGTTTCACTGATCGACTCCAACGGCGCGATCGAAGAACGGCGGATGGCCTCGTTGTGCGACCAGATCGCAGATCTGCGCGCCTCGGGCATCGAGGTGATCGTCGTCTCCTCCGGTGCGATCGCTGCCGGACTCGAGCCACTGGGCCTCAAGACCCGCCCGGCGGATATCCCATCCCTGCAGGCGGCCGCAGCGGTTGGCCAGGGCCGGTTGCTCGCCCGATACTCCCGCATGCTGGGGGAGCGGGGTTGGGTCACGGCGCAGGTCCTGCTGAGCCAAACCGACTTCATGCACCGCCAGCAGTACGTGAACGCTCGGCACACCTTGGACCGGCTCCTCGCTTTGAGAGCCATCCCGATCGTCAACGAGAACGACACCGTTGCGACGGACGAGATCCGGTTTGGAGACAACGATCGGCTCGCAGCGCTCGTCGCGAATCTCTCTCGCGCCCGCCTACTCGTGCTGCTCACCGATGCCAAGGGTGTGTTCTCGAAGGATCCAAAGCGTTTCCCCGACGCTCCGCTCCTCGACGAGGTCGAACGGATAACGCCCGAGCTCGAGAGAGCTGCCGGTGGCCGCGGTTCGGAGATGGCGACAGGGGGCATGGCTTCGAAGCTGAGCGCCGCCTGGGTGGCAACGTTCTCGGGTGTTGGGGTCGTAGTCGCATCTGCGGCCGAGCCCGACGTCCTGAGCCGCGTTACGAAAGGGGATCCCGCGGGCACCTACTTCCACCCGCGAGCCGAGCGAGCTTCCGCCCGAAGACTGTGGATCGCTTTCGCGCGGCCCCCGCGCGGGACCGTCATCGTCGATGTGGGCGCAAAGAAAGCCGTTGTCGACAACAAACGCAGTCTGCTACCGGTCGGCGTTGTCGAGGTGCGCGGGACATTCGATGCGGGCGACATCGTGGATGTGGCCGAGAGGGAGGGAGCGGTGTTCGCGCGGGGCTTGATACGCTATGGCTCCGAGGAGCTGGGATCTGCACGGGGCCGCTCAACCACCGAATTCGCCGGTCGCGAAGTAATCCATCGTGACCAGCTCGTGATACTGACGGAAGGAAATTCGACGACATGACCGTTCGAGAGATCTGTCAGCGAGCGGCAGATGCCGCCCCGAAGCTGGCCCAGTTGCCGAGTGCCACCAAGGATGCGGCGCTGCGCGCGATGGCCGATGCCCTCGAGAATCGAGCTTCCTATCTCGCCGAAGCGAATGCCGAGGATGTCGAACGGGCGAAAGCCGAGCAGGTGGCACCGACCCTGATCGACCGCCTAACCCTCACCGAGGGACGTATCTCGTCGATGGCACAGGGCTTGAGGTCTGTCGCCGATCAACCCGATCCCGTGGGCGAGATCGTCGGCGGCTGGAAACGCCCCAACGGGCTGCTCATCCAGAAAGTCCGGGTCCCCTTGGGGGTCGTGGCGGTCATCTATGAAGCTCGGCCCAATGTGACCGCGGACGTGTCGGGACTGTGTATCAAGTCCGGGAACGCGTGTGTGCTCAGGGGATCGTCGATCGCACTCGCTTCCAATCGGGCCATCGTCGACGTATTGATGTCGGGTGCCCAGCCGGCGGGTCTGCCGGACGCTGCCGTTCAGCTCATTCAGGACGCGGGTCGGGAATCCGCCGAAGAGCTCATGCAACAGAAGGGCCTGGTGGACCTGCTGGTGCCGCGTGGGGGCCGGGCTCTCATCAGTTCGATCGAGGAGAAGGCAACCGTCCCTTACATCATCGATGGCGACGGCAACTGCCATGTGTACGTGGACCAGTCAGCCGATCCCCAGATGGCAACCGCGATCACTCTTAACGCAAAGACTCAACGACCGAGCGTGTGCAATGCCGCCGAAAGCTTGGTGGTGCACGCCGAGATCGCGGACAAATGGCTTCCCGGCGCCCTCGATGAACTTGCCGCCAAAGGCGTTGAGATCCGGGGTGACGAACGGGTTCGCCAGCTGTGGCCCGACGCGCTCGAGGCAACCGACGAGGACTGGGCAACCGAGTATCTGGATCTGAAGATCGCGGTTCGTGTTGTCGATTCACTCGATGAGGCGATAGCTCACGTGAACCATTTTGGAACTTCAAACGCCGAAGCGATCGTGACTCAAGACATCGGTTCTGCTCGGCGGTTCGCCGGCGAAGTGGATTCCGGCACCGTCTTCGTGAATTGCTCGACTCGCTTCTCGGATGGTGGCGAGTTCGGTTATGGGGCCGAGATAGGGATATCCACCCAGAAGCTCCACGCGCGCGGCCCGATGGGATTGCGCGAGCTGACCACGACGAAGTACGTCGTGTGGGGCGAGGGCCAGATCCGCGAATAACACCCGGGATCGGGTGATCCGGGGTTTAGTAGAGCGATGCCAGAAGCTGGAGAGCTACGTCGAGTCGGTGTCATGGGGGGAACCTTCGACCCGATCCATATCGGGCATCTTGTCGCCGGTTCCGAAGCGATGCACGCCTTCGATCTCGATCGCGTGACCTTCGTTCCTACCGGGAGGCCCTGGCAGAAGTCGGAGTATTCCGATCAAGAAGACCGCTACCTCATGACCTTGCTCGGCTCCGAGTCCCACCCCTGTTTCAGCGTCTCCCGTATCGAGCTCGATCGTCGGGGCCCGACTTACACGGCCGACACGATGCAGGAGTTGCATGATTTCTACGGGCCGGACGTCGAGCTGTTCTTCATCGCCGGCGCGGATGCGATCTTGCAGCTCCACACCTGGGAACGGGTCGATCGCCTGAAGGATCTAACGGTCATGATCGCCGTTTCCCGTCCGGGTTTCGAGCTGGGCGAGTTCGAAGCACAGGTGGACTGGCCGCGGGTGCAAGTGATGGAGATGCCCGGGATAGACGTTTCGGCCTCGGATATCCGAGACCGGGCGCGCTCGGGACGGCCGATCGATTTCCTGGTCCCGGCTCCGGTGCACGACTACATAAGGAAGCAAGGTCTCTATGCCTCGTGATGGTCGAAAGCGACGCCCCCGACGCGGTCGCCATGCCATCGGCGCACCAGTCGACCATGAACCTCTAGAGATAGAGGAGCCAGATCTAGACACACCCGATCAGGACGAGATCGACGAGCCTGAAGAGGACATCACGGCAGATCGGGGGACGCGACGAAAAGCCATGAAGCGTCGCAGGCAGCGGCGTGCTGTCGTCCGGATGGGCGGAGGCGCGCTGCTCGGCGCTGTCGTCGCGGGTGCCCTGATCGTCGGACCGGGACTACTCCCATCCGGCGATCCGCAAGAGTCGAATGAACCTCCCGGCTCCGTAGCAAAGAACAGGGGGGAGGCGATCACCACTCTTGTGTTTGGGACCCGGGAGAAGCAAGGCGTCGACCCGGAGGCCTTGTGGCTGATGCTCTTCTCGTACGACGCCGACAAAGGCGAGGCGTCCGGGGTTCAGTTGCCCGCCCACACAGCAGCCGAGATCCCGGGCCGCGGTCTCGAAACCCTTAACCGCGCCTACGCCAGTGGAGGCATCCCACTGCTTCTGGTGAGCGTCGAGAACATGTTGGGGATCCAGGTGGATCGGTTCCTCGAGTTGTCGGACCGCGACGCGCGCGTGCTGTTCAGTGCCACAGGTCCGATAACGGTCAACGTGCCGGAGGATCTACGAGTCCCCGCGGGCTCGAACCGCGCCCGGATCGTGTTCGGCGCTGGAACCCAGCGATTGTCGGCTCCCTTCCTAGTTCGGCTTCTCTACACGCGTGGCTTGGACGTGGATGACCTGGACTTCATAGCCCGGCACATCTCTTTCTGGGGCGCCTTGTTCGAAAGATTCGACAATGACCCGCCGGCGCTGGCCGCTGCGATCGCAAAATCTGGAGCCGCCCTGGGCGAATCCGATGCGACAGCTGGGCAGCACGCCGCTTTCTTCCGTGGGATCGCCGACCTGCCTTCGTTGGGCCTGACGCTGACCTCCTTGCCCGTTCGGCCCGTGTCCGCCGGAGAGGACGAGTTGTATGCAACCGATGCGGACGAGGTGGAACGGTTCGTGGCTTCGACTTTCGGGCACGTCCGTCGTCAGCAGGACGAGATTCGCGTTCAGATCCTCAATGGCAACGGTGTCCCCGGCATCGGTCAGAAAGTCGCGGAGCGGCTGATCGGGCGGGGTTTCCGCGTGATCTTGTCGGGCAATGCCCGGCGGCTCAACTACGAGAAGACTTTGATAGTGACCTACGACAGGAGTGCCGAGGGGCAGGCTCTGGCAGAGCGAGCTAGGGAGTTGATCCAGGTGGGTCAGGTTCAAGTTTCGGTTCAACAGCAAGGTATCGTGGACCTGACCATCGTCATTGGAGAGGACTTCCTGAGCACCCTTTGATACAGGAACGGGACGGCCGCATAGGCCCGGTGCTCGATGCAGCAAATGCTGCATCTTCGAAAACGGCTCAGAACGTCGTGATCCTCGACGTGTCGAAGCAACTCGTGATCACGGACTTTTTCCTGATCTGTCATGCCCAGAGCGATCGCCAGGTCCGCACGATCGCCGACGAGGTCGAGCGGTGTCTACGCGAAAGCCATTCGATGAAGCCGTACCGTCGAGAGGGAGAAAGGGAAGCGAACTGGGTTCTCCTCGACTATGTGGACTTTGTGGTGCACGTCTTTCAAGCGCAGGACAGGGAGTACTACGACTTGGAACGCTTGTGGGCCGACGCTCCCAAGATCGAGATAAGCGAAGGGGGGTTCGATGAGCCAGCCGCGGCGAAGGCGACGTAGACGTCGTCGCTCGGGCGGTCAGCCCTCGGAACAAGCCGGCAAGCAGGGCGTACGGAGAGAATCTGCGAAACAGGATGCTTCGCCGCAGCGCCGGGCTCGGCGGCGGCGGGGGCGCAGGGGTCGGTCGCAAGACTCCGCTTCTCCCTCTTCATCCGAGGAACTTGTCAGAGCTCTTCCTAAAGAAAGACCGACCACGTTGTCGGCGCCGCCCGATGGACAGGACCTCGACGAGATCATCGGTGAGCTTCAGTCCGTATGGGGCGTCCCCCAGTATCCACAGGAGTACCGCATCACGATCAAGGTTCTAGAGGAGCGAGAAGGCCGGGGCGAGCAGACGATGGTCGTCGAGGAGACGCCCAATGACAAAGAGCAAGGTCGCGCTCCCGGTGATACCGATGTTCCCATCCGCGAGAAAGCGCCGGCTGCTCCTTTGATGAGGTCGCGGGGACAAGGTGACGGGGGAGCACGACGAGAGAAAGCTCCGCGTCGCAGAAAACGCCGTCGTGGCCGTGGGAGTGGCGGCGGTGGGGGCGGGGGCGGAGCCGCGCCGAGCAGCCCTCAGTCCTAAACCGGGTTCCGATCAAGCTCGGCGATCAGGTTACGAACGCGTCTTTCGATCTCGTCGCGGATGGCAGCAACCTCGTCCAATGGAGCCCCCTTGGGGTCGGGCAGTTCCCAGTCGTCCAGCGGCACGGATAGCGCGGGACACGCTCGCTCGACATCGCAGCCCATCCCTATGACTCGGACGGCCTCGTCTGCGAGCTCGGCCGTGAGCATCGTGCCTGGACCGGGGTGAACCGTGTGACCGATCTCGGCCATCGACGACACGACTTCCGGGTGGGGTTGATCGGCGGGCTCGGTGCCGGCGGAGATGCCTCGGAACCTGCCATGGGCCAGGTCGTTGAAGAACGTCTCGGCCATCCGGGAACGCCCGGCGTTATGAACGCACACGAAGAGGACGGTGGGCACTTCTTTTCCTTCGCCCGACGGTGATCGGACGTTCACCTGGTTCCTGATCGAGGCGGTTCGGAACATCAGGCCTTCGTCGCTTTGACGATCGCCGCAAACATGCCGTCTCCGACTCCGTGGGTGGGGGAGATGTGGACGTTAGTGAACCCAGCGCCTTTTAGGCCGGCCTCGTACTCCTCGAAGGACAGTGCTCCGGCGATGCACCCGACATAGCTGCCACGCTCGGCTCGCTGCTCGGGAGTCAGCTCGTTCGCAGCCACGACGTCACTGACGCCGACCCGGCCGGACGGCTTGAGCACGCGATGCATCTCTGTGAACACCGCTTGCTTGTCGCTCGCCAGGTTGATCACGCAGTTCGAGATGATGACGTCGACGCTGGCATCTGGAAGTGGAACCTCCTCGATGTAACCCTTGAGGAACTCGACGTTGTCGACGCCGGCCTTCTGCTGGTTCTCGCGAGCGAGCTCGAGCATCTCGTCGGTCATGTCGAGACCGTACGCCTTACCGGTCGGGCCGACACGCTTCGCCGACAACAGGACGTCGATACCGCCGCCAGAGCCGAGGTCGAGAACGGTCTCACCCAGACGAAGATCCGCGACGGCTGTGGGGTTGCCGCAACCGAGGCTCGCCAGGAGGGCGGTGTCCGGGATCGTGTCGTCGTCGACTGCCGAGTACAGGCTGGATCCGAAGACCGGAGTGTCGCAACACCCGGCCCCCGACTCGCCGCAGCAGTTCGAAGCCAGCGCGGCCGACTCTTCAGGCGCGTTCTTGCCAACCGCCTTCGCGGCCTCTGCGTAGCGCTCCCTTACTTCGTCCCTCACATCACTCATGATCCAACCTCCTAATAGTCGACCACTGTTCGCAGCCGGTCCATCGCTTCCTTATCGATCGAGTAGTAGGCCCAGGTCCCCCTTTGTTCCCGTCGGAGGAGCCCGGACGAGGCGAGCTTCTTGAGATGGAAGCTCGTGGTGGCCTGAGCCAGACCCAGGTGGGGGGTGATCTCGCACACGCAGACGGGCTCGGCCGCGTTGGCCAGCAGATTGACGATCTTCACCCGGTGCGGGTCGGCGAGGGCCTTGAATAGATCGGCCGTAGCCGTGACCTCCGATTCGCTCACCTGAGGGGCATCAAGGGGTACGCAACAGTTGGCGGGGACCAGCTCCACATTCATCGACATGTATCGATTCTATACATCGACAAACGTCGATGTCAATCGTCGAACGGCAGTCGGGGTGGCACCCAGATGCAGTCGGGGATCACGTCTTTCGCGATCAGATATGGAGCTGCCATCCGGACGCCCGCGCGCTGTCCATTGCGGGCCGGCCGAAGGCGGAGGTGGGCGCCACGGGACGGCACATCCGCGACCGGGACGAGGTAGACCTCGCCTCGAGCGTGGCAGTAGACACCGAAGAAATGTGCATCGTCGCGATAATCCCGTAGGGGCCCGGGCCCGGTATTGGAAGTCTTGAACTGGATAACCCCATTCCGCTCGCGACCGGCTTTGCACTGAACCTTCCTAAGACCCTCGCCGTCTTCGAAAGCGACGTCGTACCGGCGTGGACCGAAGGGCACGAGCACGTCTCGTCCGAGAGAGGCGAGAGCGAGTATCACGGCTGCCTCAGCTCGGGTTCCGATCTCCGAGCGGGTTCACAGGGTCAGATTAGGGAGGGGGTGTGACAATCGATCTCCCCTTACACTGTGCCGCTCCGGGCCCGTAGCTCACTTGGTAGAGCGCCGCCATGGCATGGCGGAGGCAATCGGTTCGATCCCGATCGGGTCCACTCGAAACATCGGGGAGGGAAGCCCGGCCCGAGGGCGAATTGTCCCCTTATGCGCATCCGGACTTCGTTCGTGCTACTGCTTGCTCTGGTCGCCTCCGTCCTCCCCTTCACCACTGCGGTCGCCGACCCCGTCCCCGAGGACGCAACCTGGACCCAGGTCTACTTCGCCTCCGAGGACGGCACGATGCTTCACGCCGATGTTTTCCTTCCCAAGGATCGCGAGGAGAACGAACGCCATCCAGTGATCCTGTCGATCGGCCCCTATTTCGGCTCCGGCGGTTCGGCCCCCCCAACCCCCACGCGCGAAGGCCCCGTGATGCGCTTCCAGGACCTGATCGACGAAGGCAAGATCTTCAAGCGTGGCTACGCATACATCCAGGTCGACTCACGTGGTTACGGCGGTAGCGATGGTTGCTACGACCTCGGCGGCGCCGGCGAGCAGATGGACGCTGCGTCTGCCGTCGAGTGGGCTGCCGAGCAAGCTTGGTCCAACGGTCGCGTCGGGATGTGGGGCAAGAGTTACGACGCGTGGACCCAGGTGATGGCGCTCGCGCACAAGCCCAAGGGCCTCGAGGCCGCGATCATCCAGTCACCGCTCATCGAGGGTTACAAAGGCTTCTTCATGAACGGCGTTCACTACGACGCCGGTTGGTACGCGACGCCCGGGCTATACGGCGATTACGACCTGACCCCGCCGAGCGCCAACGATTCCCCGCCCGAGGAGTTCATCTATCCGGCGAAGGGAACCGCGACGAACCCCGACTGTTACGCGAACAACGGGACTCAGGCCGCCATCGGCGATCACTCGACCGACTACTGGATGGAGCGAGACATCCGCGAGGCCGCAGGCGCCAGCACGGTGCCGGTGCTCTGGTCGCACGGGTTCCTCGACGCGAACACGAAACCGGACAACTTCATGGACGTGTGGACGGCTCTGCAAGGTCCGAAGCGCGGCTGGTTCGGCCAGTACGACCACGTGCGCGGCAACGAGGACAAGCTCGTGGGCCGCGATGGATTCATGAACGAGGCGATGGCGTGGCTCGACCACTACCTCAAAGGCCTGCCGCTGAAGCGCTTCCCTGCGACGGAGATCCAGGACAGCAACGGCGAGTGGCGGAAGGAAGCAGCCTGGCCCCCGCGCGACGCCAAGCTGCATCGATTCCGTTTGAAGGCCGGCGAGTACACCGACGACCCGATGAACTCAGCCGATTCACCCGGGGACGGCATCTGGAGCTTCACCCCCCGGGCTCCCTACGACCTTCATTTCGCCGGTTTACCCGAGCTCTCGGTGGACGTTACCGACCAGCTCGCTCAAGCGAACCTCGTCGCACTGGTCTACGACGTCGATCCCAAGGGAGACGCGCGTCTCATCACGCGCGGCGCGTCATTAGTAGGAGAGGACGAGCGACTCACCTTCGAGCTCTATCCCGAGGATTGGAGATTGGCCAAGGGTCACCGATTCGGCGTCTTCATCTCGGGTTCGGATAGCTCCTGGTTCACACCCACCCACACCGGAGCAACGGTCGCGATCTCGAAAGGCGCGATCCAGTTCCCGTTCCTTCGGTTCAAACGTCGCTCGAACCTCGAAGGTCGACCGGCACAGGCGATGCAGAACGTGCCCGAGCCGATGATCGAGAAGGACGTGATCAAGGCCAACACAGTCAAGGGGAAGTTCCCGCCCCGCCTCAAGCGACGTCGCTAAGCGACCACGGTCCCGCACGTCGACCTCGTAGGCTGGTCGGATGTTCTATGGCGGGGGACTACTCGGGCTGGTCATCCTGGCCCTCTGGATCTATTGCATCATCGACGTCATCTCGACCGATGAATCCCTCGTCCGCAACCTGCCGAAGCTCGTCTGGCTC
>DASQLQ010000166.1:0-35699 GCA_035629935.1 Actinomycetota bacterium | reverse complement strand
CTCGACATCCTTCGTCAGTAGCGCGACGAACCCGAGGATCGCGTGACCCAGGAATAGCAGCGCGATCACAGCACCACCGACACTGTTCCGGCGGCCGCGGCGACCGCCCCACCGGCGCAGCCGAGCACGACCCATCGCAATCGCTCGGATAGGCGTGCCTGCAGGATCGAAGTAGCGAAGACACATGCGACGCTGAGGGCCACGGCCCCGAGCCACCGGGCGATCTCCAAGAGAGCCAGACCCAGGCCGGCTCCTTGCAACACCGAACGTGCTGGATCAACGAAGACCGTGACGAGGGCCAAGCTTCCCAGCCCTACCTCGAGCACCGTCCACACGTAGTCCGGCCGGGTGACCGGACGCGGTTCCAACAACCATGCGCTCAGCCCCAAGAGTCCTCCAGCAAGCGCCAGTCCGCATGCGATCGCGGCTGCCTCGGGACCGACCAGGATCGACGGACCCAGGACCGCCTGAACCCCCCGCAGCTCGGGGAGATCCAACGTCCCCCACCGCAACGCGCCGACACCGAGCGCTCCGGCGAGAACGGCAAGCGACAAGACGGAGCGACGCGCGTTTATTTCCGGTAACAACAGAGCGCGCCCGAGGGTCACGAGCGCGAGACCGCCGACGACAGAAACAAGAGGACCGGGCACGAGCCCCAAGAGGTACGCGAACGCGAGGATCGATCCGGCCACGCGCATCGCAGAGGAAAGCGACTCGATCGGGGGGGCTACGCGGTGGGAGACGCTCAAGCCCGGGGGCGGTGCCGCGAGTGCCGCCCGTTCTTACTTCCATTCGTAACGGCAGCCGATTTGAAATTGCGTCCGGCCGAGTACGTCTGCACGAGGTGGTTCCACGCGCAATCGATGCAGACCTCGACCACGTAGCAGGTGAACTGGTCGTACTTCGCAGTCAGCTCCTGCAACCATTCCAGCGGGTAAACGACTCGCCCGTTGAGATGGCGCAGCTCCTCCCCGTAGACGTAACGAACCCACCTGAGGGTCTCGTGCGAGCAGACGGGGCACCGGTCGTCGATCTCCTCCCCGATGTTGCGCCCCGCCCTCATCAGTTCCGGATGCGCGTCGCACACGTCGGCGGTATCGAGAGAGCCCCTACGGATCGAGCTCAGGGCGGCCCTACGGGCCAGCCGGTAATCGACCGAGGGCCCCGACGGGGGGGGTGGGGGCCTGGTGGGGTCGAACGACCTACCTGAGACTGCCATCCGGCGATGCTAATGCCGCGTCGGCGGCTATCGCCGCGTGAGCGACCCCCAGCCCATCGCCCAGGGTCGGATCCAGGCCGTCCTAGGGGTGTTTGACGCGCATGAGGTATCGTGTTGATATATCGGTTCGATATATCCGGGCGATAGATACGCCACGGATAACCCCCAGATACCCAACGAGGTGACGGTGAAACAGACAGGGATGCTAGAGCTAGCGGTGCTCGGCCTCTTGAAGGAGAGGGCGATGCACGGCTACGAGTTGCGCAAGCAGCTCGGGGCGATGCTCGGCCCCTTCTGGCAGGTCTCGTGGGGCTCCCTCTACCCCGCCCTCCGGCGGCTGGCCAAGGCCGGGGCCGTGGAGAAGCTGGTCGAGCCGAAACCCCGCCGCACCACCCGGACGACTCGCACCACCGCGAAGAAGACCACCAAGACCAAGTCCAACACGCTGTCATCTGGTCGCCGGAAGAACGTCTACCGGATCAGCCCGAAAGGCGAGCAGTTGTTCACCTCCATGCTCGAGGAGACTGCAGCTGCGGTCGACGCCGAGCACTTCACCTTGAAACTTGCGTTCTTCCGCTACCTCCAGCCCGAGATGCGTCTCGCGTTGCTGGAGCGCCGGCGCGCCTACCTCCAGGACAAGCTCGCGCAGTTCAAGACGAACCTCCGCGACTACCGAGAGCGGATCGACAGCTACACCCTTTCTTTGCAGAACCACGGCATGGCCGCAACGCAGAACGACATCGAATGGATCGACGAATTGATAACCGCGGAGCGCTCCTTGGAGGGCGTCCGTCCCGAGACCACGAAGGCTTAGGGGGAGACATGTCAAAAGTAAGAGTTGGGATCGTTGGCGTAGGGAACTGCGCGTCGTCTCTAGTTCAAGGAGTCGAGTTCTACGCGAAGGCTCGCTCAGACGAGAGCGTTCCGGGGCTGATGCACGTCGAGCTCGGCAAGTACCACGTGTCGGACATCGAATTCTCGTGCGCGTTCGACGTGGATTCGAACAAGGTCGGTCTCGACCTTGCCGAAGCCATCTGGACGGAGCCCAACAACACGATCAAATTCAGCGACGTCCACTCGACGGGACTCAAGGTCGAGCGGGGTCACACGTACGACGGCTTGGGCCACTTCTACAAGGGTGTCGTGACGGAGTCCGAGTTGCCTCCCGTCGACGTGGCGAAGGTGCTCCGTGACACGCAGACAGACGTACTTGTCAGTTACCTGCCGGTTGGGTCCGAGCAAGCCGCTCGCTTCTACGCCGAGCAGGCTCTCGAAGCAGGGGTTGCATTCATCAACTGCATGCCGGTCTTCATCGCCACGAACGAAGACTGGGCCCAACGCTTCACGAAGCGAGGCATCCCGATCATCGGGGACGACATCAAGAGCCAGCTGGGCGCGACGATCAGTCACCGTGTTCTGTCCAAGCTATTCGAGGACCGCGGTGTCACGATCGACCACACCTACCAGCTCAACTTCGGCGGGAACATGGACTTCATGAACATGCTCGAGCGCGAGCGGTTGCAGTCCAAGAAGATCTCAAAGACGCAGTCCGTCACGTCGCAGATCAATAACGGCATCGACTCAGAGGACATCCACATCGGCCCGTCGGACCATGTTCCGTGGTTGAAGGACCGCAAGTGGGCGTACATCCGTATCGAGGGTCGTTCGTTCGGCGACATCCCGGTCAACATGGAGCTGAAGCTCGAGGTGTGGGACTCTCCGAACTCTGCCGGTGTCGTGATCGACGCTGTTCGCTGCGCCAAGCTGGCGATGGATCAAGGCGTCGGAGGCCCCCTTCTGGGACCGAGCGCCTACTTCATGAAATCCCCACCGGTGCAGTATTCGGACGACGAAGCGCGAGAGATGGTCGAGGCCTTCATCAAAGAGCATTCGAGTGAAACGAGCTCGGAGCTCAGGTTGCAGACGAACGGGCACGCAGCACGCGGCTTCTCGCTTGACCCGAACCCAGCATTCCGCGCCCGGCCCTAGCTCCAGGTTTTCTTTGATCATTTGACTACCGTATGGGTAGTTAGATGACCAAGAAGGGATGAGGGGGCTCCGATAGAAGGCGGATCAAAGAGCGGGCCGTGGGCGACTTTCACAGCCGACCTAGGACAAGCGGCACGCGCTTGGCGGAGCGACCCACGCCTTCCAGTCCTGAGCCTGTCGCTCTTTCTGATCCAGCTGCTTCCCAACCTGGTAGGCGCCACGGCTGGAACCACCACGGCCGTGTTGCTTCTCCCGATCGCTTTGTTCCAAGTCGGGTACGTGGGCGCGGAGCGCATCTGGTACCGACAGATCTGGTGGAAGTCCCGACTGCGGCTGGGAGAGATCTGGACCTTGGGGTGGTTCTTCTTCGGTCGTTTCCTCTTACTCGCCATCATCGTTCTTCCATTGGCGATCCCGGCAGCGGCCGTTCTTATCTCCAAAGTATTGTCCGAGATCACATTCGCGGCCACTAAGAACGGGACCGTTGGTACGAATCCCGACACCTTCGCCGATGTCTATGCGGACCCCGTCGTCTTCGGTGTTATCGCCCTGACCTACGTCGTGATGGATCTCTTACTGACGTTCGCGACTCCGGCCCTTGCCTTTACTACGTCGAGACCCGTCGAAGCGCTCCGGATCAACCGGCGAGTCATCCGCGAACAGTTCCCGACATCGCTCCTTTACGTCCTCATCCCCTCTTTCGCTCTCGTGCTCTTGCTTCGAACGAGCTACACGAATATCGCGATCGGAGCAGGGGTAACCGCTTTCAATCTACTGATGAAGGGCGCAACCGCAGCTTTCTATCTGCGTGGATACGGAGAAGCTGCAGAGAGCGACGTGGCGGCCCTAGCTACCGAAGCGTCTTGAAAGCCCAGCGCGCTCATGTGGGTGAGCTCTTAACCGAGCCCGATTTCCGCATCCTTCTGTTCAGTCAGTTCATCGCGCAGGCAGCCGACGGGTTCGCCCAGGCCACATTCGCGAACCTCCTGGTCCTCGAGCCGCTGAGCGCGGGTACCCCTATGCGGATCCTGTATCTGTTCGGGCTCACGCTTCTGCCCTATTCACTTTTCTCCCCGTTCCTGGGTGTATTCGTCGATCGGTGGGCGCGGCGTTCCGTGATGCAGTGGTCGAACATCGCTCGCGGGATCCTCCTCGTCACCTTGCCCCTCTGGAGAGGCGTGCTCCCCGGCGACACCGCTCTGTATGCATCCATGCTGCTGTTGCTTAGTCTCGGCCGGTTGTTCCTGACGACCAAAGGGGCCTTGCTTCCCACATTGCTCCACGAACATCACCTGATCCGGGGCAACTCCATCTCGTCGGGTGGAGGCATGATCGCGGCTCTAGTAGGTGGAGCGATCGGGCTGTTCGCCTCGAATGGGCTCGGCGATACGCCCTCGTTCCTCCTGGCGGGCACCTTCTATTTCGGCGCCGCGCGTGTGGTCAAGAACCTGAGCGGGCCCTTCTCACACCCACACGCGCGCGCGGAGAACTTCGGCGCGGCCGTCACGCGCATCACCGCCGAGCTCACCGAAGGGATCGTCGCGATCTGGAACGCAGTCCGCGCCCGCGTCGCTTTGATCGGCATCTTCCTCGTGCGCACTATCGGAATGTTCGTCTTCATCGCAGCGATCCTCGTTATCAAGGATGAGTACCCCGGCCACCCCGGAGAGTTCGCGCGGTTGTCGACCTCGGCGCTCGCTTTGGGAGCGGCCGGCGTCGGTGCTTTCGTCGGAGCAGTCACCGCTCCACTCGCAGGGCGGCGCTTCGATAAGGGGGGATTGATCCTGCTCGGCTTCTCGGTATCGGGGCTGGGGATCGTCGCGCTGGGGGGCGTCGAGAACTTCTGGGCACTCATGGTGCTCACGTTCCTGGGTGGTTACGGAGGCTTCGTAACGAAGGTCGCCGTGGACGCCCAGGTTCAGGAGGCGCTGCCGGACGAGTTGAGAGGAAGGGCCTTCGCTCTCTACGACATCCTTTTCAATCTCGCCAGCGTCGCGGCCGGGATCCTGATGGTGCTAACCGATTCATTCCCACTGCGACCGACCCTGATCGTGGCGGGCTGTGTGTCTCTGGTCCTTGCCGTCGGATTGGGGTTCGCGATGGCGCATGCAGGCATCGAGCTCAGGGCCACTGCGGCCTCCGCGCAAGAAGCATGAACTCGGGGTGCTCCAGGTCTGGTGGCCGGCGAGCGAAAGCCCCCGGCTCGACCGCCCAGATCTCCTCCGGGATCAGTCCGACTCCGATGGCCATCAACCGCAGCTCGCGCGGCGTATAGACATTCGTCCACAGATCTACGGTTCGGTCCTCACCGTCTCGAGTCTTGATCGTGGTTGCCTCGTGCACCACGCCCGCGTCCGGATCGAAGTCGGCCTCGGGCCGCGGATGGCCGGCTTCGAATAGCGCGCTGAATGCGGTGAGAAGCACCTTCCCCTCGGGGCGTACCGCTTCTGCGATCTTTCGCAACACGACCGGATCGTCGCCGCCCATCAATCCGAAAGCGCCTTGGCAGATCGAGATGGCCGCATCGAATTCTTCGTGGAACGGCATCTCTCGCGCATCCATCTCGAACAGAGAAACGCTCACGCCGGACTCGGCTGTCTTGTCGCGCGCCACCGCCAACAGCCCGGGAGAAACATCGATCCCGGTGACCGAGAGTCCGGCCTCGGCCAACCCGACTGCGTGACGGCCGGCTCCGCAACCCACGTCCAGCACCCGGGCACCGCTATCGAGGTTGAGCGCGTCGACGAGGAAGGCGACTTCTTGTTCCGTCCCCTTGGTGAAGCTGTAACGAAGGTAGTTCTCACCGAGCGCGTCACCGACGGCGGCGAAGTACGGAGTGCCGGGGTGCTGCTTCAATCGCCCTCCGATCGCTTCTTTGGTTTGGGCGGCACCTTCTCACCCACAGGAGTGACGCCTCGTTCGCGCGCCCACGAGTCGAGCCGTTCGTAGACCGTCTCGGTTCCCAGGACTCCTTCCTCCAGCCGAAGCTCGAGCAGGAACTCGTACGCCTCGCCGATGACCGGACCGGGTTCGACGCCCAAGAACGCCATGATCTGGACCCCATCCAACTCAGGCCTCAGTGACTGAAGCTCTTCCCGCGACGCTAGGTCCGCGATGCGTTCTTCAAGCTCATCCATCCGCGCCTGAAGTTTCTTCGCCTTAGCCGGGTTGCGTGTCGTGCAATCGGCCCGGACCAACTCGTTCAAGAGACCCAGTAGCCCGCCCGCGTCGCGCACGTATCGCCGGACCGCGGAGTCCGACCATCCCAGCCGGTAGGTGTGGAACCGGTGGTGCAACCGGATGAGGTCGACCACGGTGAGGACGGTCTGATTGGGATACCGAAGTTCACGCAGACGTTCGCCGGCCATCCGCGCCCCCTCGATCTCGTGGTGGTGGAACGTGACACCCTCGGCTTCGATCTTTCTGGTCTTCGGCTTGCCGATGTCGTGCAGTAGGGCAGCGAGGCGCAGATCCAGATCCGAGCGCGTGCGCATCGCTACGGCCAGGGTGTGATGGAAGACGTCCTTGTGCTTGTGCACCGGATCCTGCTCCAGCTTGAGCCCCGAGAGCTCCGGCAGGAAGAGATCCGTTATCCCGGTCGCGTCCGCTTGTTGCAACGCCTTGTCGAGTCCGTCGCCCAACACGAGCTTGGAGAACTCGTCCCGGATCCGCTCCGCCGATACGGTCAGGATCTTCTCCCGCAGGTCGGATATAGCCGACAGCACGGACGCCTCGATCTTCAGGCCCAGCTGGGATTGGAACCGGAAAGCACGAAGCATCCTTAATGGGTCGTCGCTGAACGAGATCTCTGGGTCGAGGGGGGTGCGGATGACCCCGGCGGCGAGGTCCTTGGCCCCTCCGAATGGGTCGATCGCCTTTCCGTCCGGCAACCGGATCGCCATAGCGTTGATCGTGAAGTCACGGCGCGACAGATCGGTTTCGATATCGGTCGCGAAATCGACCTTGGGATGCCTCGAACCAGGCTGGTAGGTCTCGGTCCGAAAAGTCGTGATCTCCATCCGGATCCCGGCGATCTCGGCCCCCACCGTTCCGTAATCGACGCCTTGGAGCCAAACCGCCCGCGCCAGCGGCTTCACGATCTTCTGCGTTTCCTCGGGCGTTGCGTCGGTAGCGAAATCGAGATCCTCGTGCGGACGCTTGAGCCACGCGTCCCTAACGGGCCCCCCCACGAGGTACAGGTCGTTCCCCGCGTCGGTGAAAGCGCCGGCGAGCTCCATCGCGGGAGAAGAGGGCGCGAGCAGATCCGTGAGGGAGAGTCTTTCCATCACTGCCACCGTAACGGGGCAGGGCCGCCCTATCCGGCGCGCCGGCCGAGCTGCCGCGCGTCCGATGAGACTCTAAGAAACCGGCTGCAAGCCCTCTTGTCGAAGCGCAAGCTGGAAGTCGTGCTGGTTGCTGGCCGCAGACATCGCGTCCTCGAGACTCACCAGGCCGGACCGGTAAAGACCCAACAGCGCCTGGTCGAACGTCTGCATCCCGTAGAAGGCCGATTCGCCGACGATGTCGATGATCATGTGCGTCTGCTCCGGATTCAGGATCAGGTCGCGGATGCGGCCGTTCATCACGAGTACCTCGACCGCCGGAACGCGGCCCCGTCCATCTTTCCGAGGCAACAACCGTTGGGAAACGATCCCACGCAGCGATGCGGCGAGGCTGACGCGGATCTGCTTCTGCTGATGCGGTGGGAAG
Source organism: Actinomycetota bacterium (assembly GCA_035629935.1). Classification (GTDB taxonomy): domain Bacteria; phylum Actinomycetota; class CADDZG01; order CADDZG01; family WHSQ01; genus DASQLQ01. The sequence goes on along the minus strand of DASQLQ010000166.1, from coordinate 27,781 downwards.
AAGTCGATGATGCGGTTAACGGTCTCGGCCACATCCGTCGTGTGCAGTGTCGAGATGACGAAGTGACCCGTCTCCGCAGCTTGAAGAGCTGCTTTTACGGTGTCGGAGTCTCTGATCTCACCAACGAAGATCACATCCGGATCCTGGCGCATCGCAGCCCGCAGGGCGGAGGCGAAGGTGTTCGTGTCCAGCCCGATCTCGCGCTGGTTCACGATCGCGGCTCGGTCGGCGTGCAAGATCTCGATGGGATCCTCGATCGTAAGGATGTGACATGAGCGCTCGCCGTTGATGTGATTGATGATGGCGCCGGTCGTCGTCGTCTTTCCCGATGACGTGGGGCCGGTCACCAGTAGCAGGCCTCGGTTCTCTTCTGCGAGCTTCTTCACGCTCGGGGGGAGGCCCAAGGTTTCGAACGACGGGCTACCCGGAAGGATCCGACGCACCGCGATGCCTACGCTTCCGCGCTGACGGAACACATTGACGCGGAAACGACCGAGACCACCAACGGCGTACGCGAAGTCGACCTCGCCACCGAGCTTGAAACGCGTCGCCTGATCGTCGGACATGATGTCCATCGCCGCCATCTCGCAATCGGCGGCCGTCAACGCAGGGAAGTCCGTCTTCTCGAGCTCGCCGTTGATACGCACATAGGGCGGACCGCCGGCCTTCACATGAAGGTCGGACGATTTCTTGTCCACCATGTACCGCAGGAATTCCTGCACATCGATAGCCATAAGCTCCGCTCCGGAAAGTTACATGGAATCGTCGGCCACAAACAGGTCTGTCTTTACCACTTTTTCTGCAGCCGCCGACTGACTCCCTTTCTTACCGGACCCCCTTGCTTGGTTTAGTGGGATGACCCTCGGGTACAACCACTCTAGAGGGGAAATACACCGAGTAGTTCGGGAGGGACCTATGGAGACTCAGGCAGAGAACAAGATGAGTCGCGCTGAGGCCGGCCGGAAGGGTGGCAAGACCACCAAGGAACGCTACGGCGAAGAGCATTTCGGCCGCATCGGCAAGATCGGCGGAAAGAAGGGTGGCGAGACCACCAAGCAGCGCTATGGCGCTGAGTTCTACCAGCGGATCGGCCGCCTAGGCGGGTCCAAGTAACTTCTTAGAGATCTTCTAGGCCCTCTGCCACGGCAGGGGGCCTTTCCGCGTCGTTTTGTTTTTCGCCGATCGCCTAGCCGATCGGCGTTCCGGCTCAGTCCCTGTTGGAGCAGCTTTGGTTACTTATGCTGCTCCAGATGAGAATGCGCGCCGTAGTCCTCGTCGCGCTGTTCTCGTTCGGCTTGTGGCCCAGCGAAGCGGCCGCCCAGCCTTCCCGAGGTGTGATCCGACTGGTCGATCAGCCCCTGTGGCATCAACCGGGGAGGCAACTGGACCTCGAGCTCCGGGTCTCCAACCCATCTGACCTTCCCCTCGAAGGATTCATCGTCTCCGTCGAGGGACATCAACGGGTCTCCTCTCGGTCGGCGCTTCACGAAGCACTGCTGGGAGATGCAGGTTTCTCCGCGAGCTCCTTCTCGGACTTCTCCTACAGGGATCAGGTCCTGGCGCCGGGCGATGCTCGGGTCATCGAGCTCGACGATCCCGTCGACGAGTTGCTCTCACTCGCGCAAGCAACGTCGGGGGGCGTTTATCCCGTGACCGTCTCTCTATTCGATGCGCAGGGTGTCGAGCTAGACACCCTTACGACCCCGCTCATCTATTACCCGACGCCACCCGACATCCCGCTGGGAGTCGTACTCGCCATCCCTCTGAACGAGATGCCATCCCGGGGAGCAGACGGAGTTTTCGATCCGACGGGTGCCGGTGAGTGGCTCTTGGAAGAGGCCATAACGAGCTCCGGATGGCTGACGGGGTTGATCGATGTGATGCGGGAAGCGTTGGTGCCACATGAGATCCAGCCGCCACCGCGTGACCGGGGGAAGGATCGCCGGCGTCGCGACAAGCGGGAGCGTGAACGCGAACCGGAGGTGATCGAAGCCCTCAACATCTCTCTGGCTCCGACCCCCCGGTTCATCGAGGAGCTGGCCGACATGGCCAACGGTTACCAACGCGCGGCTGAAGATGGATCTCGGTCGGTGAACCGAACCGATGCCCGGGCGCGTTCGGCGGCACAAACCTTGTCGGCGATCCGGGAACTACTTCGCCTTCCATCGGTGCAGCCTTCGCTCGTGCCTTACTCCTTTCCCGATCTACCGACGATCGAGGCGGCACTCGACTTGGAACAGGGCATCTCGCCGCAGCTGCGTGAGGCCCGGAACGTCCTCAGTGAAACCCTTGACACCGAGATCAGCGCCCGGTGGCTCTTCCCCCCCGCGGGTCGGCTGGACAGTGCGACGATCGCCGGGCTGAAGGCAGGGTCCGAGTCGTTCGCTCATGCGTTCTTCTCCGAAGAGTCGTTCGAGGCGCCGGTCGACACACCCCTCCCGGGATGTCCGTCGCCGTCGCCGAGCTTCACCTGTTCCGTAACCGCTAGGACCTCCGAGGGGCCCGTCACCGGACTGATAACAGATGCCGGGATCCAGGATCGGTTCGCCCGCCTGGCTCAAGAGGGGGACGACCGGCTTGACCTACAAGGGCTCTTCGCCGAAACGGCGATGATCCGCGAGGAGATCCCCGGAGTCGCGGGACGCGTGGTCCAGGCCACGATCCCGTCCTTGTGGCACCCGGATGCCTCCATGTACGAATCACTGTTGAAAGGGTTCCGCGACGCTCCTTGGCTCGAGACGCTGACACCCGATCAGGCTTTCGCGGAGAGCACGTCAACCGGCCGTCGCACGCTGTTGCCGTCTCTCGATCCCCTCAGAACCGAACCGCCCGAGGACCTGTTCACGAACATCGCTGAAGCGCAGCAACTGGTCGATAGCTTCGAGCTGGTTCGGCCCCCCGCCGCACTCACCGAACAGTTCCGCAGGAACCTTTTGCTGGCGCAAAGCCGGCTATGGAGTCAGAGCGTCACGCTCGACTCGCGCGCAGAAAGCTATGTGACCGAGACGGCCAACGCGACGCGTACCGAGTTGACGAAGATCAGGATCGGCGGTGGCGACGAGATCCGACTGACGTCGCAACGAGGGCAGATCCCGATCGAGATCTTCAACGACGCCGACTATCCGGTGAGCGTGAACATCCACATCCTGTCCACCGACTTGCGGATCGACAGAGTCATCCCACAGGACCTCCAGCCCGGGCGGTTCCAACAGTTGACCGTCGACATACTTGCGCGATCCAGCGGTATCTACCCGTTGGAAGTCACCGTGGAGACTCCCGACGGTTCGTATGTGATCGATCGCCGGTCGATCACGGTTCGGTCCACCGAGTTCAATCAGGTCGCTCTCTTCATCACGCTGGGGGCGCTTGGATTCCTGGTGTTCTTCTTCATCCTCCGAGGTATCCGGCGTCGTCGCCAACCAGCGGAGGACGAAGGTTGAATCTCGCGCGCGCCACCGCGGTGATGTCTCTAGGCACCGTGTTGTCGCGCGTCACAGGGCTCTTGCGTTTGGCGGCCATCGCAGCGGCCTTGGGAGTCGTTGAATCTGGACGTGTAACCGATACGTACAACCTTGCGAACACGGCCCCGAACATCATCTACGAATTGGTCCTCGGCGGGATCCTGACGTCCGTTTTCGTTCCCGTCTTCGTCGAGTTGCTGGACAAGGAGGGCCGCGAGAAAGCGTGGGCCGTCGCCAGCGCTGTGATCAATGTTTCGGTGGTAGTTCTCGTTGCGATCACCACAATCTTGGTCCTGGCCGCGCCGCTGATCGCGCGGCTCTATGCGATCAGGCTCGAGGGGGCCGAGCAGGTCCAGCAGCAGGAGGCGATGACGTTCCTATTGCGATTGTTCATCCCGCAGATCATCTTCTACGGGCTCACCGCGTTGACTGCCGGCCTCCTGAACGCTCACAAACGCTTCGGGGCTCCGATGTACGCGCCGGTCCTGAACAACATCGCGGTCATCTGCGTCTTCATGGCCTTCCACCAGGCATATCCATCGATCACCGGCCTCGAAGGCATCTCCACGAAACAACTGTTCATCATCGGCTTCGGAACCACGGCCGGAGTTGCGTTGATGGCTTTCGCGCAACTCCCGTTCCTGCGAGGGCTCGGCCGATATCGATTCACGTTCTCGCTCAAGCACCCTTCGATCAAGAAGCTCGCTCGTCTCTCGACATTCGTGATCGGTTACGTCATCACCAACCAGATCGGGTACTTCATCGTTCAGTGGTTGGCGAACGCTCAGGAGGGCGCGTACTCAGCCTATGTGTCGGCTTTCACTTTCTTCATGCTCCCGCATGGTTTGTTCGCCGTCTCGATAATCACCGCGCTGCTCCCAGACATGAGCCAGCATGCGTCGAACGCTCGATGGGACGAACTCCGTGAACGATTGTCCGTTGGTGTGCGGACGACGTTCTTCTTGATCTTTCCCGCAAGCGTTGGGTATTTCGTCCTTGGAGAACCGATCGTCAGGATCCTGCTGGAACACGGGGTTATGACGGCTCGGTCGACGGAACTCGTCGCCGGCGTCCTCCAATTCTTCGTCATCGGACTCGTGCCGTTCTCGCTGTTCCAGCTGTTCCTGCGCGCGTTCTACGCGCTGCAGGACACGAAGACGCCCTTCTTGATCAACTGCGGGGCGGTTGCTTTGAACGCGGCGGTCAACATCCCCATGTTCGCCTGGCTCGGAGTGCGCGGGTTGGCCGCCGGGCACGCGCTTGCTTACATCTTCGGCGTCACCGTGCAAGGACGGTCCCTATCGAAAAGGATCGGTGGTCTCGATGGACGACGTCTTACTCGCAATGCGCTCAAGATCGCCATCGCGTCTCTCGTGATGGGTGCGCTCGTGTGGGGTCTGTCGCAAGTGGTCGACCGGCTAGTTCCCCTGGACGCTCTAAGTGGACAGATCATCGCGGTTCTCGTGCCCGTGCTCGGGGGACTCGTCGCCTACCTCGGGCTGTCCCAGGTCTTGGGCATAGAAGAACTCGGCTACGTAAGGGGTCTCATCGCTCGCCGGTCGAGTCGTTGAGTCGGAGCCTCCATCAGCCGATAATCCAAGAACGATGAGAGGGATCGGGAACGAACGCGGGGTAGTGATCAGCTGGCTGATGAAGCTATTGGTTGGTCTGGCGATCGTTTCCGTGGTCATGTTCGATGCCGGCTCCATCCTCGTTAACCACGTCACCCTCGACACGGCAGCGAACGACACGGCTCTCGCCCTCTCACTTGCCATCGATCCGGACCAGTTCGGGACCAACGACGAGGAAGTCTTCGAAGGAGCCAAGGAGATCGTCGCCTCCAACTCGACGAACGCGGGCGGCGCCAAAGTCGTAAGAAGCGGTACGAACGTCGACGAGGAAGGCGTGATCCACGTCAAGCTGAAACGCGTAGCCGACACCTTCGTGGTCGAGCGCATAGAGGCGATCAAGAAGTGGGGTCGCGCAACGGCCGAGGGCCAAGCTTCCACCGACTAGTGCCGCTGCACTTAATCTCTATTTGATGTCTCCCAAGCTCGACACTCTTGCCGAGCGCTACGTGCTCGAAGCCCCCGTCGCTAGTGGGGGCATGGCGACCGTCTGGAAGGCCCGAGATGAGGTCCTGGCCCGGGCTGTAGCCGTGAAGATCCTGAACCCGGATCTGGCTCAAGATCAAGGCTTCCTCGATCGCTTCCGAACGGAGGCCTTGGCGGCCGCCCGGCTCTCACACCCCCACATCGTGCAGACCTACGACACCGGGATGGACACGGATGGACGCCACTACATCGTCATGGAGTTCTGTGACGGGGGAACGCTCGCGGACATCCTCTCGAGGGAGGGTCCGCTCCCCCCAGAACGGGCGGTCGACCTAACGCTCTGTGTGTGCGATGCCCTCGGGCACGCGCACAGGCACGAGATAGTTCACCGCGATGTGAAGCCGGCGAACGTACTGGTCGGCCCCAGCAGCTCGCTGAAGGTCGGGGACTTCGGGATCGCGAAGGCCGCCTTCGCATCCGGCGACATGACGACCACCGGAAAGGTGCTGGGCACCGTCACGTACCTGTCGCCGGAGCAGGCTCACGGCGTCGAGCCCGATGCGCGCTCGGATCTCTACAGCCTGGGTGTCGTTCTTTACGAATTGCTTGTCGGGCGTCCTCCGTTCACCGGGGAGACGCACGTCGCAACCGCTATGCAACACATGCGCGAAGCACCACCCCCTCCTCGCACGATGCGCGCGGGGATCCCTCGACGACTAGAAGCCGTGGTCTTGAAGTCACTCGCGAAGGATCCCGACGACAGATTTGCTACTGCAGAGGAGCTCGGGGCTGCTCTGCGCGAGGCCGGAGGTTCCAGTGGCGGCACAACAACCATGGGTCCGGTCCAACCTCGAACGAAAACCCCGGAAGCCCGCGCCGAAGAGCCTGGGATAGGACGGATCCTTCTCTTGATCGCCGCGATGATCATCGCTGCGATAGCGATCGCTTACGTAGCGGGCGAAGAAGGATCCCCCAGTTCGAACGAACAAACACCCGAGGTCGGCACGGCCCCCGTTCGTGTCGCCTCGGTTGCTGACCTAGATCCGTACGGCACGCCCCAAGAGGAGCACGCCGAAGAGGCTCCCAACGCTGCAGATGACGATCCGGCAACCGCATGGACAACCGAGGACTACTTCGACTCGTTCCAGTTGATCGGCAAAGCCGGGGTCGGGCTCGCGTTCGACCTCGGAAGTTCTACCCCGATCAGCAAAGTAGAGATCGACTTCGGAACACCCGGAGTCGACTTCGAACTTCGCGCGGCGGATGGACTGGGAACCACCGAGAGCGACTTCGCTCTGATCGAAAACCAGGACGATGCTCCGGACACAGTGGAATTTGAGATCGAGGACGAGTCCGCTAGATATTGGCTGGTCTGGATCACCGCACTCCCGGGAGAAGGAGGCGGCAGCGCGTCGATCGCGGAGGTGCGCTTCTTCAAGTGAGGGAAGCCTCCGATCGCTCCGACGACCTGCTCCTTGACGACTTCCTGACGGGAGAGCAGGAAGCGTTCGACGAGCTCATGCGCCGGCACGAAGCGAGGATTTTCGCCCTCGCATTCAGAATGACCGGGAGCCGCGCCGACGCACTCGATGCAACGCAGGACACTTTCGTCGCCGCGTTCCGACAAGCTCACAAGTTCCGCAAGGACGCCGCCTTCGGGACGTGGCTATTCCGGATCGGCATCAATGCTTGCAAAGACTTCTTACGGAAACGGAACCGACACCCATGGGAAGGCGACGAGCAACTCGAGCACACTGCTGCCCCGGGCGACGTGGAACGAACAGCAAGTCTCAGGGTCGACATCGTCCGAGCACTGGAGGCGCTGCCCGAGGAATATCGAGAAGCGGTCTGCATGCACGACCTCGGAGGCATCCCGTATGAAGAGATCGCTCGATTGAGTGGAGCTCCGGTTGGAACCATCAAGTCACGGATCAGTAGGGGCCGGCGACGACTCGCGGAACTGTTGGAACTTCCCGCGGCCACAACCACGTCTAAGGACGAGACATGAATGAACCGATGGACCACGCCGAGATCTCTGAACAGCTGAGAGCATTCGCTCTCGGCGAGTTGTCGCACGACCAAGCACTTCGGGTGCGAACGCACCTCGCCGGATGCGGAGCGTGCACGAATGAATACCGTGCGCTCGAATCGTTGCTCCAGCTACCGGCTGAAGAACCAACCGAGCTGGAGTCACGCCGTCTGCGTGCTCAAGTGCTAGCAGCTCTCGAGCCATCGGAGCAGGCGGTCGTCGGACTCGGTAAACCAAGCCCGTTCAGAGCACGCATCGCGCAAGCCCTGGGGGCCGCGGCCCTCCTGGCCCTCGTCGCGGGGATCGGGTACGTAGCGACGAACCTTTCGGGCGGTAGCGATGGGGGGGGTGTGGCCGAAGGGGGAGCGGCCGACACTGCGGGCGGAGGGGGGGTCGCCGATATCGGCTTCGAGCTCCATTTCCGTCGTCCCCAATCAGATCCGTTCGGCACGACGCTCGACCAGTCTGTCGAAGAACCGCCCGCTCCCGAAGGGGCCGAGGACCTCACAGTCGAGCAGCAGCCGAAGGAGGGTGCCGACAACGATCAAGGCTCTGTCTCCGGTGGCGGTGCCGGAGGCGCCAGAACCCTCGATGAGCCGGTTGGAGACGGGCAGGTGCGGCCTCTGTACGTTCGTGGGGCCGGCATCCTGAGCGATCGCAAGCTGGCCCTCGTCGGCCGTTACGGCTTGCCGTTGGTGTTGTTCCCACAGACATATACGCCCGCCGACGCTACCGATCTGCAAACGGACTTCCTCGCTCGGTTGGCGAACGCGGCTGAGACCCCCGAGCGATCGGATCGGATCCTGGAATGTGGGTCGGCCGTTCTCGCTCGTCCACATCCGGTGCTCCCGGCTCTCGCGACGTACGGACGATTGGACAACGAGCCCACTCTGGTCATGGCGTTCGCCTGGACGGACGCGCCCGATGGTCCGTTGGATCAGTTCATGGTGTGGTCCTGGCCTCGAGGCGATTGCGCTGCGGCCCCCGGCTACCGAGCCGGCTTCATTAATAGGTAGGTAGCCAGGCACGAACGCGTTGGATTCCCGCCGATGGCCGAGCCCATCGGCGTTCGGGCTTGGGAACGGATCAAGGGGCGGGTGCGTTGATAGGTTTGATGAACATGTCTGAGAACCCACGCGACGTCACGATCATCGGCTCTGGTCCCGCGGGGCTGACGGCCGCCGTCTACACGAGCCGCGCCAACTTGTCCCCTCTCCTTATCGAAGGCGTAGAGGCGGGCGGGCAACTCATGCTCACGACCGAGGTCGAGAACTATCCCGGGTTCATCGACGGCATCATGGGTCCCGAGTTGATGGAGCGCATGCGCAAGCAAGCCGCTCGCTTCGGCACCGAATATCTGACCGACAACGTCACAGCCGTCGACTTCTCCAAGCAGCCCTTCGAGATCCGAACCTCGAGCGAAACGGTCTCGAGCAAGACGGTCATCATCTCGACAGGAGCTTCCGCCAAGATGCTGGGGGTTCCGGGCGAGAAGGAGCTCCTCGGTCATGGCGTGTCGACCTGCGCGACGTGCGATGGATTCTTCTTCAAGGAGCAGGAGCTTCTAGTTATCGGCGGCGGAGACTCCGCTTTGGAGGAGGCCATATTCCTTACCAAGTTCGCCTCCAAGGTCACCGTCGTCCATCGGCGCGACGCGCTTCGTGCCTCGAAGATCATGCAAGACCGAGCGATCGCGAACGAGAAAGTGGATTTCGTTTGGGATTCGGTGCTGACCGAGATCTTCGGTAACGGAAAGGTGGCAGGCGCCCGATTGAAAAACGTGAAGACGGGGGCCGAATCAGAGATCGCTGCCGGTGGAGTCTTCGTGGCAGTCGGTCATACACCGAACACTTCCCTGTTCGAAGGGCAACTCGACCTCTCGGGCGGCTACATAGTTACCGAGGGAGAAGACACTCAGACCTCGGTGCCCGGTGTTTTCGCCGCGGGTGACGTCGTCGATTTCCGCTACCGCCAGGCGATCACGGCCGCCGGGATGGGCTGCATGGCAGCCATCGATGCCGAGCGTTACCTAGAGTCCCTTCACTAGCCCTCGGAACCACCGTTAGTTTCGTGGCCCCTATGAAACTTCGCCGGTCCCTGATCGCGCTGCTATCAGCGTTGCTGCTCTATCCCGTGTCCTCGGGTATCGCCGCGACCGAACGCGGCTACCTCGAGCCGGTCATAGACCGCGGGATGGCTTTCCCGATCCTCCGAACCGACTGGTACTCGGTGATCAACTTCCGCAACGACTGGCACGCTCCCCGCATGCGGTTCATCAACGGCCGGTGGCGCCAGGTCGGGATCCACGAAGGGAACGACATATTCGCCGAACCAGGGACTCCGATAGTCGCGATCGTGCCGGGTCGGATCGAGCGAGTGGGATGGACGTTCTATTCAGGATGGCGCGTGGGCGTTCGAGATGGAGGCGGCCGTTACTGGTTCTATGCGCACATGCGCCGCTACGCACCCGATGTCGAGGTGGGGGCCAGCGTAGATTCCGGCGACCGTCTCGGAGAGGTGGGCAACACCGGGTACGGAGCCGATCCCGGTCATCACGATGAGTTCCCCGCGCATCTCCATGTAGGGATCCAAGAGCCCGACGGGCGCTGGTCGAATCCTTATCCGCTCATCAAGGATCTATATAAGGCCTCGGTGAAAGGCTTGTGAAGGATCTGATCCGAGCCGGGGACCGGAACGAGCGCGTCCAGGACGTGCAGTCACGATTGCGCGCACTCGGGTTCGAGATCGCCGACGAAACCGGCTACTTCGGTTCCGATACGAAGGAGGCCATCCGAACCTTCCAACAACAACGGGACATCCTCGTCGACGGCATCGTCGGCCGGCATACGTGGGAAGAGCTCGTCGGGGCCTCGTGGCGACTCGGCGACCGAACCCTCTACATGCGCCATCCCTTCATGCGTGGGGACGACGTCTTAACCCTGCAGAGAAGACTGAACGCGCTGGGATTCGACTCCGGACGAGAGGACGGCATCTTCGGTCCTGCCACCGTGGGCGCCGTGAGGGCGTTCCAGAAGGAGTACGCGATCGCCGGGGACGGCATCTACGGGACGCTGTCCCACTCAGCTTTGACTGGGCTGCGGATCGAGCGTGAGGGCACTTCCGCCCGCCTCCGCGAGGAGCTTCAAAAGGATCTGGCTCCCGGATTGGACATGGCCGTGATCCTCATCGATCCCGGCCATGGGGGTTCCGACCCAGGTTTCATCGGTGTGCGGGGAAACCGGGAAGCGGATCTCTGCTGGCAGCTGGCCACCCGGGTTGCCGAGCAGCTTTCCACTACGGGGGCTCGCGTCCGTTTCACCCGGACCGAGGCCGAAGCCCCCGATTCGAGCGAGAGGGCCCGGAGAGCCAACGAGCTCGATGGGAACATGCTGATATCGATCCATCTCAATTCGCACGACGAATCGCCGGCGGAAGGTGCCTCCACCTACTTCTTCGGAGGGTCACGTTCCGGCGAGGCGCTGGCGGAGAAGATCCAGGAAGAGCTCGTTTCCTTGGGACTCAGGAACTGCAGAAGCCACGCCCGGTCGTATGCCATCCTGCGCGAAACCCGCATGCCGGCGGTGCTGGTGGAGCCGGTGTTCATCTCCAACGTGGATGAAGAGAAGCAGTTAGAGGACGCCGAGTTCGTGCAATCTCTAGCGGGGTCGATAGCGTCGGCCGTTCGCCGGTATCACGAGGAATCTCTCTAGAAATAGAGCTATTCGGGGGCGACGCGTATCGCAGAGCCACCCGCTTCACGGCCGAGGATCACGCCGGTGATTCGGGACAGATCCTCGTCCGAAGTCGCATCGATGAGTATCCGGCGCTTCCTTTTCGACACTTCGACGCGGACCTTCGCCTGCAACCGATCGGTCAACAGACGTTGCGTCTCGAGGGCCGCCGCGGACGGTGCGGTCTTCTCCCCAGTGGTGCTCCCGCCGGGCGCGGCGAACTTCTCACGGTAGCGCCGCACCAAAGCTTCGGTCGCGCGGACCGACATGCCATCGGTGACGACCGAGCGCGACGCGCGCTCCTGCAACGGATGACCTTGCAAACCAAGAAGCGCTCGGGCGTGACCCTCGGTCATACGTTTGTCGACCAACAATCGTTGGATCGGCGTAGGGAGTTCCATGAGTCGCAATGTGTTCGAGATGGCAGCCCCGCTCTTACCGAGACGTTCGCCGAGCTCCTCTTGGGTCATGCCGCTGTCGTCAAGCAATGCTCGGTATGCCGCGGCCTCTTCGAGCGGATCCAGGTCCTCGCGATGGATGTTCTCGACCAACGCGCGCTCCAGCGATCCCCGATCGTCTGTTTCGACCACGAGCACCGGTACTCGTTCGAGTTGCGCGATGCGCGCAGCGCGCAGGCGTCGTTCGCCGGCAACCAGCTCGAAGCGGGTGCCGTTCTCGCGAACGAGCAGCGGCTGCAGGATGCCCAACTCGCTCACCGACACCGCCAGATCGGCGATGTTCGCCTCGTCGAAGTTGTGACGCGGTTGACGCGGGTTGACGTCGATGGTGTCGGGCGGGACCTCCCGGTAGGTGCTCGAGTCCGAGCCCTCGTGCATGTCGCGCCCGGTGGGAAGCAGCGCATCCAGCCCGCGCCCTAACCCAGATCGTCGGGGCGGCACTTACAACACTCTCCAGGATTCGATGGGCCACGCCGTGTCCAATCCTTCGGGCTCGACGGTGAATGCACCGAACCCGCGGCCCCCGGGCCCGGGAGCCCCGGCCGCGACACCGACCTCCTCGCCGTCACGCTCGGTGCGTTCCTCCTGCACTGGAATCTCGGATACCTGAGGTTCGTCACGCACGTCGGCGACCGGGGGGGGTGGTGGTGGTTCGTGGACCGGGAGTCCGTACCTCTCCTCGACCTCGACCGCGAGGAGCCGGTACGAGATCGCGCCGCGCGAGGAAGGGTCAAGGGTCAATGCCGGCTCACCGAACGAGGGAGCCTCGGACAGACGAACGCTTCGCGGGATCAGGGTTTCGTAGACGAGATCGCCGAAGTGCGACTTCACTTCGTTCATCACCTGGCTGGATAGCTTCGTGCGCGCGTCGTACATCGTCATGAGGAAGCCGGCGATTCGTAAGTGCGGATTGAGAACGCTTCGCACGCGCTCGGCCGTTTCCAGTAGTTGACCCAGGCCTTCGAGCGCGTAGTACTCGCACTGAACGGGAACGATGAGATCGTCGGCCGCGGTCAATGCATTAACCGTGAGCAGACCCAGCGATGGGGGACAGTCGATGAAGATGACGTCATAGCGGTCGCGCGCGCTGGCAAGTGCTTCTGCCAAACGGCGTTCCCTGTCCATTACGGCTGCCAGTTCGATCTCGGCCCCGGCAAGGTCGAGCGACGACGGAGCGCAATCGAGGTTCTTGACTGCGGTCGGTTGCACGACCTGTCCGATGCCCGCGTCGCCGGTTAGTAGGTCGTAGGTCGACAGCTCGGCCGACCGGTGATCGATGCCGAGCCCTGTAGTCGCGTTGGACTGGGGGTCGATATCCACTACCAGCACCTTGTGCCCACGCAGGGCCAGCCCACAGGCCAGGTTGACGGAGGTCGTGGTCTTGGCCACCCCGCCCTTCTGGTTGGCCACGCAGATCAAACGCCCGATCCCAGGTTGGATGGGACGTACTTCCAGTAGTTCCCAATTATGACGGTTCAGAGCGCTTCCCCTCGCTCGCGGCCGATGCCCTGACTATAGCGATACCGGGCTGCCATAGCTCGGAGCCGGTAGGGGCGGCCGAATTGGCGCCTACGAACACTGCCGAGAGTCCGCCGGATGCCACAAGGGGGCCCAGAAGCCGCACTGCCTCTTCGGGCTCGGCTAGGGCCCTTGCCGTAGCCAGAACGTGCGTGGAGGCCAGCCCAGGATCCCTGGCAGCGTCCTCAGCCCGCAGGGGAAGAACCTCACAATCGAGCCCCAGCTCCCGGACGACCTCTTCGAGGAACCCGGCCCGTTTCTTCCGGGGTTCGAGCAGCCGCCAGTGCCGATCCGAGGCGATCGCCAGGGGAATCCCCGGCAAACCAGCCCCGGACCCAACGTCGATGCAAGGGCCCTCTGGGAGCTCACGAAGCAAGGGAAGCAAGCGCAACGAATCGTGGATATGCCGCTGCTCGAACCGTTCGAGATCACTGGGAGAAATGAGGTCCAACCGGGGCGCCCACGCCCTCACCAGACCTGCGTAGGCCAAGAGGGCTTCCCTAGAGCGCTCCGTCATGGGTTTGCTTGCCTTGCTTTTCACGGGAAGTGCTCGCTGCCTTGGCTATTCGCCCCGGACTACTACCTTCCGGTTCGGCTCCTCGCCCTCGCTGAAGCTCGTAGCCCCATCGACCTCGGCCACGGCGTCGTGGACGACTTTCCGCTCGTAGGCGGTCATCGGCTCGAGCTCGATCTCGGTCCCCCGGTCCTTGGCGCTCTCGGCGATCTCCCGGGCGTAGTCCGCCAGAGACGAGCGGCGCCGGGCGCGGTACCCCTCGACGTCCACCAGGAGGCGAGCCCTCGATCGGAGCCGCCTCTGAACCGCAGTGCGGGCCAGCTCCTGGAGCGCGTCCAGGGTCTGCCCCCGGCGGCCGATCAAAACTCCTAGGGATTCTCCGGTGACGTCGACGAAGGCGCTGTCGCCCTCGGTCGAGACCTTGACTTCGGCCTCGAGGCCCATCTGCTCGAGGAGTCCGCTCAGGAACTCCTGAGCCGTCTCGGCGACCTCCTCCGGGGTTGCCGGCTCGACCGGCTCTTCGTCATCCCCACTCGCTTCAGCTGATGGCGCGGCGCCCTTTTCCGGAGCCTCGGCCCCATCCGTCGCCGGCTCGGGAGCCTCGGCGCCATCGTCGGCGAGTGGCTCTGCAGCTACCACCTCGGCGACCCCCTGCTCGGCCGACTCTTGGTCCGCCCGGACTTCTTCCTTGGGCTCTTCGGTCATCGTTTCTTCCTCTTCTTCTTGCTCGATGGATGCGGCTTACTCGGGGGATTGCCATTCCCGAAGGCCGGCTGGGAACCCCCCTTACCGGGAGTCGCCGCCTTCTCCTTGTCCTTCTCCGAGGTGGCGGCTTTCCCGGTGAGGGGAGGAGCAACCCGCAGCATGAGTCGCTGCTGGCCGATCGTCCAGACGTTCGTCGTCAGCCAGTAGAGGAGGACACCGGTCGGGAAGCTGTAGCCGATGAACACCAGGAAGACCGGCATGATCCGTCCCATCAGCTGCATCTGCTGAGCCTGGGCGTCGCTACCTCCGCCCTTGGCCTGCATCTGCTTCTGCTGGTACCAGGTAGTGAAGCCCATCAGGAGAAGGAGAAGGGCGTAGGGGACCGCGGCGATGAGGCCGGGGCCGCACTGGCCGATGGCCGAGGGGTCTTCGCCCTTGAACACGTTGGCCGTCGAGCAATCTAGACGCAGCCCAAGGAACTGGTTCAGGTCGATAGCTCGATGGACGAGCCCGTTGGCGAGAGCTGAATTCTGGAGAGTCTCCATCAGGCCGGAGACGTTCTGGGTCACCCAGTCGATCGGGGCCACGATCGTGTCCTCCGGCGTCCCCTCGGGAACCATGTAGCCGAGGTAGCGCAACGGCGACCGAACGACGTAGAAGAGGCCGATCAAGAAAGGGAACTGCATCAGCAGGGGGAGGCAGCCGCCGAAGGGGTTGACCCCGTGCTCCTTGTACAGGGCCATCATCTCTTCGTTCATCTTCTGGCGGTCGCCTTTGTTCTTTGCCTGCAGCTTCTTGATCTCAGGCTGGATCCGCTGCATCTCCCGCATCGATCTCGTCTGCTTGATCGAGAGCGGAAGGAGGAGGATGCGAACCGCGATCGTGAGGAGGATGATCGCCAGACCGTAGGACGGGACGATGGCGTAGAAGCCTGTCAGAACGCCGGCGAAGATCTCGAAGAAACCCATCAGTGGCCCACCTTCTGCTCGGGCACGCGATCGATCCCTCCCGCCGCCCACGGGTGGCAGCGAGCTACCCGACGGATGCCCAGCCCCAGCCCCCGGAAGGCGCCGTGGACCTGGATCGCTTCCTGGGTGTAGGCGGAGCAGCTCGGGTAGTAGCGGCAGTGGTTGCCAAACAGAGGTGAGATCACAGAGCGATAGATGCCGATCAGGGACAAGAGGGCTCTGGCGAGGAGGCTCACCGGAGCGCCCCCGCAGAAGTTAGGGCCCCGACTACGTGTTTTTCCATTTCCTGGTATGTCGCCTCGACCGCGGCCCGGTCCGCTCGCACCACGACATCCAAACCGTCGGGCACCTCGAGCTGTTGCCACGCGGCCCGCAAGCGTCTCTTCGTCCGGTTCCGAGCGACAGCGTTACCGGCCGCCCGCCGGATCGACATTCCCAAGCGGGAGGGGCCCTCCTCGCTCGATCCGGCCACGAAAACGGTGATTCCGTCACTCCTGGATCGCTTGCCGGCGCGGAAAACTCGCGCGAAATCACGGCTGGTCCTCAACGATCGCCTCTCGGTCACTAGATCGGTCGTCTCAAGCAGACAGGCGCGCCCGACCCTTGGTGCGGCGAGCCTTCAGGATCGCTCGGCCGGCCCGGGTCTTCATGCGTGACCGGAAGCCGTGCTTGCGCTTACGGCGCCGGTTGTTCGGTTGATAGGTACGTTTCGTCATCCTCGTCCCATTTCTCGGTTCCGGATTGCCCCTACGCGGTCTTGTATTCGCGCATCGCGAAATCCTGGGCCTCTGAGCGGCGGTCGCAGGAGTATAGCCGACCCCCGTTTATGCACGTAGAGCGAGGTATGGCAAAACATTGGTCTTGACCAGGTTGACGGGGTGGCGCGCCTGCTGCCTACGATACGCATGGTCTCTCATCCTCGACGGCGAGGTGCGGGGTCGAACGACACTTTCCCCTCTTGCATCGTCGTAGCTGCTGGAGCGCGTACCGGGGGTAACACCCGCTTCATCCACAACTGTGGATAAGCCTGTGGAGCGGGGCAGGTTCCCTGGTCAGACTCGTCTTCCCCGATAGGTCGGCGCCTCTTTCACGAGCCCCGGCCGGCACCCGACCGTCCCGGCCGAGATCAAGGTTGTTGATAAAGCAAGGGGTCGGTGCGGTCCTGGGCAGGGCGACAGATCCCAAGAGATGAAGGGGGAACGTTGGATACTCGCGTCGAGAATGAGCCTGTTTCGGCCAGCCTGGTTGGAACAGAGGACGACGGATCCGCGCCCGCCGGCAGACTTCAGCCCTCGCAACTCTGGGATCAAGCCGTCGAGGTACTCCGCAGCGAACTCCCCGAGGGTCATTTCGCGGCTTGGTTCGGACGAGCCACCCCGGTGACCATGGAGGGATCTTCCTTCGTGCTCGCCGTTCCCAGCATCTTCGTCAAGGAATGGATCGAGGCTCGCTACCTCCCATTGATGCGCGCCGTGCTCTCCCGCTTCGTCGGACGGGAGATGTCGGTTCTTCTCGTTGCCGATGAAAGCTTGCCGGACACCGACGCTGCGAGCGAGATCGAGCTTCCCCCAGAGGCCGCCGAGGTCAACCGTGAGGTTGTCCTGGACGCACCCCCCCTGGACGATCGGCCCGATTTCCATCCGAGGTACAACTTCGAGTCCTTCGTGATCGGTTCGTCAAACCGTTTCGCTCACGCCGCGGCACTTGCCGTCGCCGAAGCCCCTGCCGAGGCCTACAACCCACTCTTCATCTACGGAGAGGCCGGTCTCGGCAAGACCCACCTTCTCCACGCGATCGGGCGCTACGTGCGTGACTGCCACCGGAACCTCGTCGTTCGCTACGTGTCGACCGAGCAATTCATGAACGATTTCATCCTGGCCTTGCAGCGACGCACCATCCCGAACTTCCACCGTCGCTACCGCGTTGCGGACCTCTTGCTGGTGGACGATATCCAGTTCCTCGAGGGGAAAGAGCGGACCCAGGAGGAGTTCTTCCATACCTTCAACGCCCTGCACCCCAAGAGTCAGATCGTGATCACATCCGACCGGCCCCCCAAGAAGATCCCGACGCTCGAGGAACGCCTCCGGACACGTTTCGAATGGGGCTTGATCACCGACATCCAGCCTCCCGACCTCGAGACGCGCCTCGCGATCCTCCAGATGAAATCGGAGACGGAACATCTGTCGGTTCCCGGCGACGTCATGTCCTACATAGCCGAGAAGATCCAGACGAACATCCGCGAGCTCGAAGGCGCGTTGATCCGCGTGGCGGCCTACGCATCGCTGACACGTTCCGAGGTAACCCTCGAGCTGGCGCAAGGTGTTCTGCAGTCCCTGCTCCCGAATACGAGTGAGGCGCGCGTCACCTCCGATCTCATCATCTCGGTCACCTCCAGCTACTTCGACGTGACCCACGACGAGATCTGTTCGGCCAGCCGGTCGCGGCCTCTCGTCAACGCACGTCAGATGGCCATGTATCTGTGCCGGGAGCTCACGGACCTCTCCCTTCCGAAGATCGGTGAGCGGTTCGGGGGTCGCGATCACTCGACGGTTGTGTTCGCCGTCAACAAGGTCAAACACCAGATGAAGGAGCGGGAGACCTGGTACGAGCAGGTAAGAGAGCTCACCACGAGGATCCGCCAACAAGCCGCCCGTGGATGATTCGATCTTGCCTGTGATTCACCGTGGAGAACCTGCCCCGTTTCGGTGCCGGCCACGAATCACCTCGTCGAGCCGCGTCGTGGACCCCCCCGGCAACCAACACCCGCGCGAGCTCCCGACCAGGGCATCGGTGCGTTATCCGCAATACCAACAGCCCCTACTAAGGACTACGAGAAGAACCACTTATAGAGATAGAAGCAAGAACGTTGAGAACTTCAAGAGCTTTGCTCTGTCGTACCCACTGAGTAAGGTCGCCATCAGAATCAGAAACGGAGGCGTGCAATGAAATTCCGCTGCGAGCGAGACGACATCCTGGGTGCTGTCCAGTTCGCGTCCCGCGCGATCTCGACACGAGCGACCTTGCCGGTGCTTGCCGGTTTGCGGATCGAAGCACTCGAGGGTGGACAGGTGCGGGTTGCTGCGACCGACCTCGAGCTGACGATGGAAACCGCGTTCCAAGCCGCGGTCGACGAACCCGGCCGCACGATCGTTCCCGGCCGCTTGTTCGGCGAGATGACACGCAGCCTCGTCGCAGGACAGGTAAGCGTGGCCGGCAACGAGGCCGAGGTCGAGATCGGCTCGGGCCGCGGGCAATTCCGTGTGAAAGCCCTGGCTCCCGACGACTACCCATCTCTTCCGATCGAAGACCAGGCTGCAGATTCGACGGGCCTCGAGAGCGACATCGACGCAGACACTCTGGCCGTGGCGCTGTCCCAGGTGGTGCGCAGCGCCTCGGGCGATGAGAGCCGGCAGATCTTGACCGGCGTCCTCTGGGAGCTCTCCGAGAATTCGCTCACCCTTGCTGCAACGGACTCCTACCGCCTGGGGGTGCGCGACCTCGAGGTGTCGGGCGGCCCCAGCGAGACTCGACAGGTAGTTCTTCCGGCACGCACGCTCGGCGAGTTGGAGCGGGCCCTCAACGGCTCCGGCAAGGTAAAAACCGTCGTCAAAGACAACCTCGTGTCGTTCACGATCTCGAACGGCACCGAGCCTGGGATGAGTGATGCCGTCATCGGCTCGCGCTTCATCGAAGGTGAGTTCCCGAAGTACCGGCAGCTGCTGCCGGACACCTACCCCAACACGCTGACGGTCGAAAAGGACGCGCTCCTCGATGTAACGAAGCGCGTTGGTCTTCTGGCTCAGAACAACCTCCCGCTGAAACTCCGGTTGGGGAACGAGCTCGAGATCTCCGCCCACACGCCGGACGTCGGCGAGGGCCAGGAGGTGTTGGACGCCAGTTATGAGGGCGAGCCGCTCGTGATCGCTTTCAACCCGCAATTCCTTTACGACGGAGTTTCCGCCGTGCAGGGTGACAGCGTCGTGATGCTCGTTGGTGATGGACTGAAGCCGGCGATCATCAAAGGCCAGGGTGACGAAAGCTTCACCTACCTGTTGATGCCCGTCAGACTTTCTTAAGGGAACTGACGAACTAGCGGATGGAGATGCCCGGTGCAGGTCGGCGACCTCCGGTTGGAGGACTTCCGTAATTACGAGCGCGAGCAGGTTGAATTCGCGCCGGGCTTGAACCTCATCGTGGGTCGCAACGCGCAGGGGAAAACCAACCTGCTCGAAGCCGTTCATTGCTTGTCCGGCCTTGGCTCCCCGCGAGGATCCGATGCGGCGTTGGTTCGGGCCGGCGCTGAGCGAGCGCTTCTGCACGCCAAGATGGCACGCGGGGACCGTTGGATCGAAGTGGACATGGAGTTCCGACCGGGACGAGGCACCAGAGCTTTGATCAACAAGGTCCCCACTCCGCGCACGCGCAATCTCGGCGAGCTCGTCGTAACCGTGTTCTTCGGTCCCGACGAGCTGTCATTGGTCAAGGGGTCCCCGGATGGCCGGCGCCGCTTCCTCGACGAGTTGGTCGTGAAGCTACGACCGGCACGCGAGCAGCTGCGGCGCGATTGGGAACGTGTGTTGAAGCAACGCAATGCTTTGCTCAAGACGGCGTTGCGCGGCCGCGGTCGCGGTGGTCCACAAGAAACCCTCGAGGTATGGGACGACGCGTTCATCCAAACCGGCGCGACTTTGGCGGCCGCGCGACTGGATGCTCTTGCGGCTCTGATCCCGTACGCGACCAAGCGTTATGAAGAAGTGGCCGGTCGAGGGAGCCTCGGATTGGATTACGTCAGCTCATGGGTGAGCGAAGAGGTGCGGCGAGATTCTCTGGCGACGGGAAGAGCCGACACGGCGGTTCTCGAAGAATGCTTGCGAGCGCGTCTGGACCAGCTGGCTACGGCCGAGCTCGAACGTGGGCTCAGTCTCGCCGGCCCTCAACGCGATGACGTGTCCGTGCAGATCCCGGCGGACGACGGGTCGGGGGTCTGGCTGGACGCGCGAACCTTTGCCTCCCAGGGCGATCAGCGAACGGCCGCCCTGGCATTGAAGCTGGCCGAACACGACCTCCTGACCGACGCGTTGGGCCAACATCCGATCCTGCTCCTCGACGACGTTTTCTCCGAGCTCGATCCACACCGGAAGACTTGGCTGGCGGAAGCCGTGCGGGAGATGGGCCAGACGCTTCTCTCCTCCGCAGAGCCCCCCACGGGGGAGCTCAGGGCCGATCGGGTGCTGCAGGTCGCTCGTGGGCGGGTGAGCGATGGCTGAGTGGGGTGGATTCCCCTCGCGGCTCCGTGACCTCTTGGATCCGGTGGGACGCAAACTCGGCTTCGAAGGGGCCGTCGATGCCGGGAGGGTGTTCTCACGCTGGGATGCGATCGTCGGGCCCGATATCAGCAAGCATGTCGAACCGACCTCGTTGAGGGACGGCGTTCTTCGCGTCCGCACCGACTCTCCCGCGTGGGCAACCGAGGTCGCGTATCTCAGTGGCGAGATAGCCGGCCGGGTCAACAAGGCACTGGGCCGCGAACTGGTTCGGGAGCTGAAGGTCGCGAGCGGCCCCCCGACCCGATCGAACAGGCCCGGGGCGACCCCGCGACCAGAGCAAGCTCCGGCGACGTCCTCCTCTTCTCCGACCGACCCGCAAGAGGCATTCGAGAATGCCCATCGCGCGTGGAGTCGAAGACGCGGGAAAAGGGGCCCTGACCAGGGGTTTTGAAGCGTTTTTTTACCCCAGAATGGGGGCCCCGGATGCTATGATTTTCGCAATGAATCCGGTCGTCGAAGTCTCGTCCAGCGCGCCCATATCCGGCCGCTCGGACGGCTCCCAGACGGCCTTCTCTGCAAGGAGGATCCACCTCGCCTAAGGCACCGTCCAGAGCCGGCTCCGGGACCCCTAAAAAGGCTCCCAGCCCGGCCACCAAGACACGTAGCAAGGACGCCTACACAGCCCAGGACATCACGGTCCTCAAGGGTCTCGAACCCGTACGTCAACGGCCGGGGATGTACATCGGGACCACCGGGATCCGGGGTCTCCACCACCTCGTCTACGAAGTGGTCGACAACGCCGTCGACGAGGCCATGGCCGGCTACTGCGACCGGATCACGGTCGAGCTCCTCGCGGATGGCGGCTGCAAGGTGTCCGACAACGGACGTGGGATCCCAGTCGACATCGTCAAGGGCGAACGCAAGCCGGCCGTCGAGGTGGTCCTGACCACCCTCCACGCGGGAGGGAAGTTCGGGGGCAAGGGTTACCAGGTCTCCGGTGGTCTGCACGGTGTCGGTGTGTCCGTCGTGAACGCGTTGTCCGAGCGCCTCGAGGTCGATGTGGTCCGAAGCGGCAAGCTGTGGCACCAGAAGTACAAGCGCGGCAAGCCGTTGGCGAAACTCAAGGACGTCAGGCCGGCGAAACGGACGGGCACGACGATCTCGTTCTGGCCCGACCCCGAGATCTTCACCGAAGAGCGCGAGTTCAAGTTCGACACCCTGGCTCAGCGAATGCGCGAGATGGCGTTCCTGAACAAGAGCCTCGAGATCCGCCTGACCGATTCCCGCGTCGAGCCGGTGCAGGAAGAAACGTTCCGCTACAACGGCGGGATCGTGGACTTCGTCAAGCACCTCAACGGGTCGCGCGAGCCGATCAACAAGCGGGTCACCTACTTCGACGCGAAGGCCGAGAATCACGAGGTCGAGGTAGCGATGCAGTGGACCGGCTCGTACACGGAGTCCGTGTTCACGTTCGCGAACAACATCAACACTCACGAAGGCGGTATGCACGAGGAAGGCTTCCGCCGCGCTCTGACGCGTGTCATCACCAAGTACGCGCGCGACAAGGGCATCCTCAAGGAGAAAGACGACGCCCTGATCGGCGAGGACTGCCGCGAGGGTCTCACCGGGATCATCTCGGTGAAGGTAAGGAACCCACAGTTCGAGGGCCAGACCAAGACGAAGCTCGGCAACACCGAGATCCGTTCGTTCGTCGAGACGTCGGTCAACCAGAGGTTCGCCTCCTTCATGGAGGAGAACCCGGGAGACGCGCGAGCGATCTGCAACAAGGTGATCGGAGCGCAACGTGCACGACTCGAAGCGCGCAAAGCCCGCGACCTGGTTCGCCGCAAGTCGCTGCTCGAGTCGACGGCTCTTCCCGGCAAGCTCGCGGATTGTCAGTCGAGCGATCCGAGCCGCTCGGAGCTGCTGATCGTAGAGGGAGATTCGGCAGGAGGCACCGCGAAGAGCGCGCGGGAGCGCGAGTACCAAGCGGTCCTGCCCTTGCGCGGAAAGATCCTCAACGTCGAGCGCGCTCGTTTAGCCAAGAGTCTCGAGAACAAAGAGATACAGGCGATCATCACCGCCGTGGGAACCGGCATCGCCGACGACTTCGACCTAGAGAAGTGCAGGTACCACAAGATCATCTCGATGGCGGATGCCGATGTCGACGGCAGCCACATCAAGACACTTCTCCTGACGTTCTTCTTCCGTTACATGCCGAAGTTGATCGATGCCGGTTACGTATATGTCGCGCAGCCGCCTCTGTACCGCTTGACCTACAAGGGCAAGGTTCACTACTTCAAGAACGACGAACAGCTCGACGTTTTCAAGGCAGCGCAGAACGGGGGCAAGATCGAACCTCAGCGGTTCAAGGGTCTCGGTGAGATGGACGCCGAAGAGTTGTGGGAGACGACGCTCGATCCCGAGAACCGAACTCTGTTGCGGGTCACCATGGACGACGCGGCTCTCGCCGAAGAGATCTTTTCGTCTCTGATGGGCGACAACGTCGAGTCGCGCAAGGAGTTCATCCAGAAGAACGCAAAAGACATCCGTTTCCTAGACATCTAACGAGATCGCGGGCGAGGTAAATGCCGAAAGAGCCATTTCAAGACAAGTTGCCTGATGAAGGTGGGGCAGTCGCGGGCGTAGACGACATCACGATCGAGGAAGAGGTCAAGGCTTCATTCCTCGAGTACGCGATGTCCGTCATAGTCTCCCGAGCTCTTCCCGACGTGCGAGATGGTCTCAAGCCGGTCGCGCGCCGGATCCTTTACGCCGCTTTCGATTCCGGCTTGCGGGCCGATCAGCGTTATCGCAAGAGCGCGGCTCTCGTCGGCGAGGTGATGAAGAGCTACCACCCGCATGGTGACCAGGCGATCTACGACACTTTGGCCAGGATGGCGCAGGACTTCTCGTTGCGCTACATGCTCATCGACGGCCAGGGCAACTTCGGTTCGGTCGACGGCGACCCACCGGCCGCTCAGCGATACACGGAGTGCCGGCTGTCTCGCCTCGCGATGGAGATGCTGCGCGACATCGGCGAGGACACCGTCGACTTCACCTCGACCTATGACGGCGAGGCCGAGGAGCCTTCCGTTCTCCCCGCCCGCTTCCCCAACCTCCTCGTCAACGGCTCGACGGGGATCGCGGTCGGGATGGCGACGAACATCCCTCCGCACAACCTGACCGAGGTCTGTAACGCGGTTATCGAGATGCTCGAGAACCCCGAGCTGACGAAGGACCAGGGGGAGATGCTCAAGGCGTGCATGAAACACATCAAGGGGCCCGACTTCCCCACGGGCGCATTGATACTCGGCCAGCAGGGGATCCACGACGCGTTCACCACCGGCCGTGGCTCGGTGAAGATGCGCGCGGTTTGCGAGGTCGAGGAAGGACCGAAGGGCAACCCGCGCATCGTCGTTACGGAGCTCCCCTATCAGGTCAACAAGGCCCGCCTCGCCGAGAAGATCGCCGAACTCGTGAACTCCAAGGATAAGAAGTTGGAGGGGATCGCCGACCTGCGTGATGAGTCATCCCGGAAGGGCATGCGGTTCGTTATCGAGCTCAAGAAGAACGCGATCCCCCAGATCGTTCTCAATCAGCTCTACAAGCGCACCCAGATGCAGGAGAACTTCGCCGTCAACACGCTGGCGCTCGTAGACGGCGTCCCGCGCACGCTGAACCTCGCGGAAGTGATCACCGAGTACATCACGCACCAGATCCAGGTGATCGTTCGTCGGACGTCGTACCGGCTGCGCAAAGCCGAAGAACGGGCGCACATCCTCGAGGGGCTGATCATCGCCCTCGACAACATCGATGCGATCGTCGAGCTCATCCGCCAGTCCGCCGATGTCGAAGAAGCGCGTCAGGGCTTGATGGCGAACTTCGGTCTCACCGAGGTGCAGGCTCAGCACATCCTCGACATGCCACTCCGCCGGCTGACGGCACTGGAGCAGGACAAGATCCGCGAGGAGCACGCCGAGCTTCTGGAAACGATCAAGGACCTGAAAAGCATCCTCAAGAGCGAGTCGAGGCAACGCAAGATCATCGCAACCGAGCTGGGCGAGATCCGGGACCGTTTCGGTGACGACCGCCGAAGCAAGATCGTGCCCGACGAGGGCGAGTTCGATATAGAGGACCTCATCGCCGACGAAGACCTCGTGATCTCCGTTTCGCGCGACGGATACATCAAGAGCGTCCCTCTGGACACGTACCGGCAGCAGGGCCGGGGGGGCCGCGGTGTGCGCGGGGCGAACCTCAAAGAAGGCGACATCGTCGAGCACCTCATCACCACAACTGCGCACGCGTATCTCTTGCTGTTCTCGAACACC
Organism: Actinomycetota bacterium; assembly: GCA_035629935.1. GTDB lineage: Bacteria > Actinomycetota > CADDZG01 > CADDZG01 > WHSQ01 > DASQLQ01. The sequence continues at coordinate 2,745 of DASQLQ010000166.1, read as the reverse complement.
GGCCGGGTATATCGGATCAAGGCGCACGAGATACCGAAACGCGATCGGACCGCCCGTGGGACCGCTGTGGTGAACGTCGTTCCTATGCGTCCCGACGACAAAGTTGCTGCCGTGATCGACACGCGCGACTACGAGACGTTCCGGTACCTGTTGATCGCAACCAGGCGCGGCATGGTCAAGAAGACGTTGTTCCGCGAATACGACTCCTCGCGCCGCGAGGGCATCATCGCTCTGAATCTGCGCGAGGGTGACGAGGTCGTGCGGGTTCGACCGACATCGGGTGAGGATGACGTGCTCCTGATCACTCGACACGGCAAAGCGATCCGTTTCAAGGAAGAGCACGTGCGCCCCATGGGTCGCACCGCCACCGGCGTTATCGGGGTCCGCCTTCGCGAAGGCGACCAAGTGGTGTCGAGCGACGTCATATCCAAGCAAACGGCCAAGGGTGAGCTGCTGATCGTTACGCAGTTCGGCTACGGAAAACGGACGAAACTCGGGGACTTCCCTCGCAAGGGCCGAGGCGGCATGGGAGTTATCGCCGCGAAGCTCACCAAGCCACGAGGCGAGATCGTCGGAGCCAGTGTGGTCGACGCTACCGACGATGTGTTCCTTATCTCCGACGACGGTGTCGTGATCCGGATGGCAGTCAACGCGATCTCGCGACAGGGTCGGCCGGCAACCGGTGTGCGAGTGATGAACCTTGCACCTGGGGCCGCCGTTTCAGCCGTCGCTCCGGTCGTTGCCGAGCTGGAGAGCGATCAAGCGAAGCTCACTTAAATAGAGCAGCAGCAGATGTTTTCGCCCATACTGTTCTAGTCGCAGACCAACGAAAGGCTGGCGTGGGCACCGGCAAAGACCCCTCCGATAGCTGGCGCACGGAACCGGAAGTCGCTTCCGCCTCCGGGGGACATCTCGCGCCTGAAGCTCCCACGAGCCCCGCCCTGTTCGAGTCGCTCGACGACCCGCTGGGCGCCCCTACACAGGTCGCTCCTGCTCCCCGGACCCGCCAGGAAGCTCCGACCAGGCGTCCCCGTCGCCGGCAGGTACGGCGCGTGCGCCGCGTGCTTCGTCACGTGGATCCGATGTCGGTCTTGAAACTCTCAGTTCTCTTCTACTCATGCTTCTTGGTCGTGTGGCTCGTCGTGGTCGCGATCCTTTACGCCATCGTCAATTCTCTGGGCCTTTTCGACGCGATCGACGACCTGGCGGACGCGTTCGTCCTGTCGTGGGACAGTGAGATAACCCTCTTCTTGGTCGAGCGTTGGGCTCTGGTTATCGGGCTGTTGTTCTTGGTCGGCGCATCCCTTCTAAATCTTTTCCTCGCGTTCCTCTACAACGTCGTCGCGGACTACACCGGGGGTATCGAGATGACCTTTGTCGAGCGCGAAACCGATCGTTGATCTCGCTTCGCAACGTTTCTAAACGGTTCCCCGGCTCCTCGAACCCAGCGGTTAACGAGCTGACGCTCGAGATTGCCCAAGGAGAAACAGTCGTCTTCGTCGGGCCTTCGGGGTGTGGCAAGACAACGACGATGAAGATGATCAACCGGTTGATCGAACCCACGTCCGGCACGATCCTCGTCGGCGGGCAAGACGTCATGCAACAGGACCCCGTCCGATTGCGTCGGGGGATCGGTTACGTGATCCAGAGCATCGGCCTGATGCCTCATCGAACCATCGCTCAGAACATCGCTACCGTCCCCGAGTTGGAGAAGTGGGACCAAGCTCGGATCCACGCTCGAACCGAGGAGCTCGTCGACATGCTCGATCTCGATCGAGAGTTCCTACCCCGCTATCCGAGTGAACTGTCCGGAGGGCAACGACAACGTGTCGGTGTTGCGCGTGCTTTGGCCGTCGATCCGCCGGTCATGTTGATGGATGAGCCGTTCGGCGCCGTCGACCCGATCGTCAGAGAGAGACTCCAGGACGAATTCCTCGAGATCCAACAGAGACTGAAGAAGACGATCGTCTTCGTAACCCACGATATCGACGAGGCGATCAAGATGGCCGACCGGATAGCGATCTTGAACGTGGGCGGCGTCGTCGAGCAATATGCATCCCCCGAAGAGATCCTGCGTTCTCCTGCTAATGAATTCGTCAAGCGATTCGTCGGCGCAGAGCGCGGCCTGAAGCGCCTGTCCTTGATGAAGGTGGCCGATATCCAGATCGAGGAGGGGCCGGTTGTCGATCCCTCCACGAGCGCCGAGGAAGCTCGCCGCGTGATGGAGAAGTTCGACTACGGGTGGGTCAGCGTCGTCGACGACGGGGTTCTGCTGGGTTGGGTGGATGAATCGATGCTGTCGAACGTTGACCGGGTCTCGGAGGCCCAGGAGAAGCCCTTCAGCGCCTACGTCACCAAGGACAGCACCTTGCGACATGCGCTCGACTCCATAGTCACCTCGCGTACACAGGTGGCGGTGGTCGCGGTGGAGGGCCAGAAGTACGCCGGCATTCTCACTCTCGAGCGCATCTCGCGCGAGATCGTTGCGTGAACGAACTCTTCCGCTGGGACTGGGTGCTCGACAACAAAGAGGACGTGTGGCTGGCGCTCGGCGAGCACTTCTACCTCACGTTGTTGGCGGTCACCTTTGGGCTCCTGATCTCGTTCCCCTTGTCCGTCTACGTCTTCAGACACATGCGTCTCTTCGGGCCCGTGACCGCGGTGGCCGGCATCCTGTACACGATCCCGAGCCTGGCGTTGTTCGCGGTGCTCGTGCCGATCACCGGTCTCGCCTCGACACTGACG
>DASQLQ010000165.1:0-13599 GCA_035629935.1 Actinomycetota bacterium | reverse complement strand
CGTACGCGAGGACAAGAAGTTCTTCCTAGACCGGGTGTTGTGGGTTGGTGTTGAGAACATGGCAGGTGCTGTGGCCGAGGGAGGAGCGATCGTCGTCGTCGGCCATCTCGGTAACTGGGATGCGGCCGGTGCTTCAGCAGGGGCGATGGGATTCAAGGTTGTCACCGTTGCGGAGGTCCTGAAACCGCGGCGCATGTTCGACTTCTTCGCCGACCACCGATCGAAGCTGGGGATGACCATCCATCCGTCCCAGTCGGGTGTCACGAACCATCTCGCGGAAGCAGCGCGCTCGGGGAAGGTCGTGGCGATCCTTGGAGACCGCGACCTCAAAGGCACTGGGCCCGAGGTCGAGCTCTTCGGAGACAAGATGAACCTTCCTGCGGGGCCGGCCATCGTCGCTTTGAAGTCGGGCGCTGCCATCATGGTGGCTGGTGTCTTCAACCGAACCTTGGCCGACGGCTCGCCTGGATGGATGGTCGACATGGGTAAGCCTCTGGACATCCCGCGCGAGCACACCGAAGAGAACGTGAAGGTGATCACGGAAACGATCGCCAAAGAGCTCGAGGTGTACATCGCTCGGAGCCCCGCGGACTGGCATGTTTTCCAACCGGTGTGGCACCGGGACAAGGTGCGCGTATGAGGGTTGCCCTCGTTTGTCCTTATGCGTGGGATCGACCCGGCGGAGTTCAGAGCCACATCCGCTCACTCGCTAACAGCTTGAGGGGGCGTGGGCACGAGGTTCAGACGATCGCCCCGATGGTCGATCGTTCGAAGGTCCCCGAAGCAGGAGTGACGGCGATCGGGCACGCGGTCGGTATCCCTGCGAATGGCTCGGTCGCTCCCATCGCTTTCGGACCCATCGTCACCACCGCGGTGAGGCGGGCGCTGGACGCCATCGAACCGGAAGTCGTGCATCTCCACGAACCACTCATCCCCAGTCTTTCTTTGCTGGCACTGTGGCGCACGGATGTCCCCACCGTCGGGACGTTCCATGCTGCCGCCGACTCCAGCGCCGGTTATCGCCTGTCGCGACGCGTCCTAGAACGGGCGGCAAGTCGATTGTCGGTGCGCACGGCCGTCTCGGATGAAGCGAGGGCGTTGGTCTCGCGTTACTTCCCGGGCGACTACTTGCTTACTCCCAACGGGATAGAGGTGGATCGTTTCAAGGATGCCTCACCCGCGGATCTCGGGCCGGGTCGCAAGATCCTTTTCTTCGGTCGCCTCGAGCGCCGCAAGGGTTTGGAGGTCCTCATCCAAGCCATGACTCGCCTCCGCGACCTCGATGTAACCCTGGTGGTCGCCGGTACCGGACCGGAAGAAAGGAGCGCGCGGCATCTGGCCGAACGCCTGATGGTGCGGGCCGATTTCCTCGGACGCGTAGACGATGACGACGTGCCCGGTCTGTACAAGGCGGCCGACGTCTATTGCGCTCCCGGTCTCGGAGGTGAGTCGTTCGGGATCGTGCTGCTCGAAGCGATGGCGGCAGGCACGCCCATCGTTTGTTCATCTCTTCATGGGTTCCGAGAGGTAGCTGCGCAGTCCGCCGCCTTCGTGCCCCCCGGTGAGTCGGGGCCGCTGGCCGATGCTTTGCGAGAGGTCCTGGGCGGGTGGGGAGAGGAACTTGCCCGCAAAGGGACACAACGAGTCGCGAACTTCGACTGGCACAGGCTGGTGGGGGGCGTGGAGCTCACCTACGACCGAGCGATAGCCCTTGTTGCCGGGTCCACTCCCGGTGTCGAATAGCGGGATGGTGTCCCGAGGGCGAGCGATAGCAGCGATCGTCCTGCTGCTCGTATCCCTGGTGTTGGTCACGGAAGCGAACGCCCAGCGCGAGGAGTGCGGGGGTCAGCCGATCACTCAGAGTGGGTCGCCTAAGAACGACACGATCAAGGGCACCCCGGGCATCGACGTCATCGTGGCCGGGCCCGGCGACGACACCATCGACGGCCTCGGGGGGGACGACCTCCTGTGCGGTGAAGCGGGCAACGACATCATCGTGGGTGGGTCCGGATCCGATTGGCTCGAGGGCGAGGACGGCGTCGACTCCCTGACGGGAGGGGCGGGTCACGACGCCTTGACCGGCGGTCCCGAGGGAGACGCTCTCCAGGGCGGTGAGGGCGACGATGCGATCGGTTACTTCAACTCGCCGGAGGGGGTCACGATCGACCTCGCCAACTCAACCGCGAGCGGGGGAGAAGCCGACGGCGACACCTATTTCGATATCGAGAACGTGGACGCGACGGAGTTCGACGACATCCTGACCGGCACGGACGGCCCCAATTTCTTCTACGCCCGCTCGGGTGATGACGAGTTGCACGCCGGGGGCGGCAACGATCTGTTCGACGCCGGACCGGGGGCCGACGTGATCGATGGAGCCGATGGACTCGACCATGCGGACTATTCCTACTCACCGGAGGCGACCGAGGGGATCAACATCGACCTTTCCACCGGCCGGGCTTCGGGCGGTTACGCGGACGGCGACTCGCTCGTGTCGATGGAGTCTGTTGGTGGGTCCCTACTCGACGACACATTCATGGGAAGTGAGGGGGACGATCTCTTCTACGGCAATGCGGGCAATGACACGCTTATCGGCGGTAACGGCAACGACTACCTGTCTGGCGAGCTCGGCGACGATCACGAAGACGGGGGAGCCGGGGACGACTACTTCCGTCAGTCGGATCGATCCGACGGAGCCGATGTGCTCATCGGCGGCGAGGGTGAAGCCGATCAGCTCGATTATTGGGCGCGGTCCAAGCCGGTGAAGGTGTCGACCGACGGAAAAGCCAACGATGGCTACCCGGGCGAGAACGACAACATCGGCTCCGACATCGAGAACCTCGGTGGCGCAGATGGCGATGACAATTTCGTCGGATCGAACGGCGCGGAGCGATTCAGATTGAAGGGCGGTAACGACTCCGCCCAGGGGAAAGGCGGGGATGACCGCCTCGTTGGTGGTCCCGGGAACGACCGACTCGTGGCAGGCCCGGGCAAGGACGTGCTCATCGGAGGCCCCGGTCGGGACAAGTGCGTACTGGACGACCCCAAGGACGTAGCCAGGTCGTGCGAGCAGACCGCCCGTAGCTTCTGACGCCGGGGTACGCCGACCCCACTATTCACCGAGTGTATATACGAAGTGTATAGTTTCGCCCATGTCCGTCCCTTATGTCCTACTCGGGCTCCTCGAGGACTCCCCGCGGCACGGCTACGAGCTGAAGAGGGACTACGACTCATTGTTCGCCCAGTCCAAGCAGGTCAAGTTCGGTCAGATCTACGCAACCCTCGGCCGCCTCGAACGGGATGGGCTGATCGACCTGGCGGGCGAGGAGCGGGGGCAGGGCCCCGACCGAAAGAGGTACGCGATCACCGGCGAAGGGGTGACCGATCTCGAACAATGGCTGTCCGAGCCCGAGCCCGCCGAGCCGAACCTGCAAAGCGTGCTGTTCACGAAGGTAGTGCTGGCACTGTTCTCCGATCGGCCCGCCCAGCCATATCTCGAGGCCCAACGGGCCGAACATCTGAAGCGGATGCGCGAGCTAACCCGGATCAAAGAGGAAGGCAGACTCGCGGCTGCATTGGCCTCCGACTACGCCCTGTTCCATCTCGAGGCCGACCTGCGCTGGATGGAGCTCGCGTCGGCCCGACTTACGCGTCTCGAGAAAGAGGTGAAGAGGTGACCGTGGACGTCAAAGAAGATCTCATCGTGACCACGGGGGCACTACCAGCAGCGATCGTGGCCAGTGGGATCGTGAAGACCTACAAGCAGGGCGACGAGGTGATCCATGCCTTGAGGGGTGTCGACCTGACGGTCGAGCAGGGTGAGTTCCTGGCGATCACCGGTGCTTCCGGATCCGGCAAGTCCACCTTGTTGCACATCCTCGGAGGGCTGGACCGACCCGACGGCGGAGAGGTGCTGCTCGAAGGGAGGCGCATCTCCGAACTTTCCGACGAAGACCTGTCGATCGTCCGCCGCAGACGCCTTGGTTTCGTATTGCAGTTCTTCAATCTCCTCCCGACGCTCAGCGCCGTCGAGAACGCAGCTTTCCCCCTGATGCTGGATGGCAAGAGCGACGCTATCGACCTGGCACGCGCATCTCTGGACAGTGTGGGCCTCGGGGGCCGCGCAGAGCATCGTCCCGGCCATCTCTCGGGTGGCGAACAGCAACGGGTTGCGCTTGCCCGCGCTCTCGTTACGCAGCCCGCAGTGGTGTTGGCGGACGAACCCACCGGCAACCTCGATTCACTTACCGGTGAAGACATCCTCAAGTTGCTCCGCCGAACGGCGGACGCCGGCCAGACGATCGTGATGGTCACTCACGACGCACGTTCCGCTTCCTATGCCGATCGCGTCGTGCGCTTGGTTGACGGACTTGTTGTAGATCAGGACAACGGCGCGTGAATGGTTTTCGCACCTTGTTCGTCAGGATGAACCTGCGTCACTTCCGCGAGAAGCGACTCCGCTCTCTCCTGACCATCTCGGGCGTATCGGCCGGCGTGATGCTGGTCTTCTCCATCGGTCTGATCAACGCGACATTGCTCGAGTCCGTGCGCTCGAGCGTTAGGGCTCTGGCGGGAGCGGCCGAGATAGAGGTCGCAACCGCCGATCGCAACGGCATCCCGACATCATCGGTGGCGAGGATCCAGGAGGTGGATGGCGTCGAGAAGGCTGTCCCCGTCCTGCGCTCGACCACGGTCGTCACGGGACGCGGTGGGGATGCCCGGCCCATGATCATCGGGATCACTCCCGACTTCAGCTCCCTGTTCCCCCGCTCCTCTGGTGAATTCGGCAGCGTGTCCATAACAGGTGGCTTCGGTGGCACCGGCGGTGGATTGTTACTAGCGGATTCGGTGGCTCAGGACGTGGGTGCTGGGATCGGCGATCGTGTCGAGGTCGAGACTCCGAGCGGGCCCCAACGTGTTCAGGTAACAGGACGTATCTCCGGCTCCGCAGTGCAGTTCCTCAACGGCGGCCAGATGGGGATCATGTTGCTGGCCGGCGCCCAGGAGACCTTCGAACGTCCCGATCGCATCGACTCGGTTTACGTGATCGCTGATCGCGACGAAGAAATCGCAGCGGTGGAGCAACGGATCGAGGCCGCCCTGGAAGTGCCCGTCATCGTCGGTCCGCCGGGCGAGCGCGGAGCCGGTTTCGAACAACAGGTCGGGTCGGTGTCTACGTTGACCTCGCTGGCCGGCACCGTGGCGTTGCTCGTGTCGATCTTCGTCGTGTTCAACACGATGTCCATGTCTCTGGCCGAGAGACGACGCGAGATCTCGATGGCCATGGCGCTCGGCGCGTCGGCGAGGCAGATGTTCGCCGCTTTCATGATCGAAGCGTCGGTCCTCGGGGCCGCCGCGTCGGCGGGTGGGATCGCAGCCGGTTACCTGCTGGCGAGGGCGTTGATCGAGCCGGTTCTGGACGGCTTCCCCGTATTGCCCATCAGCGGGACTAATCCCGTGGAAGTGCCCTTGATGCAGTTGGCCATCGCGGTGTTCGGCGGTCTCGCTGTTTCGATCGCGGGGGCGTACGTGCCGGCACGTCGCGTATTGAAGGTGGCTCCGGTCGAGTCATTGCGGCCCACAGCGTCCTACGAATGGGAAGGTGCGCGGCGGCATCCAAGCCTGCGCCGCACGCTGACGATCGCGTTCGGACCGATCGTCCTGTCGATCGCCTCGGCTTTCTCGTACATCGTCGCCTTCAACGACCAGCGCTGGCTCGTGAACGTCTCCCTTACGTTCGGTTTGATCGGGATCAGCGCGCTTCTTTTACGGGCCGTTCCATTCGGTATCGATGTGCTGCGACGACCTTTCGTGCGCCTGTTCGGCACCGAAGGGCGGTTGGCCTCGGATGCGTTGCAGAAGAACCGTGGACGCACGACGTTCACGGTGGCGGCTCTGATCCTCACGTTGGGGATGGTCGTTGGTGTCGCTAGCTCCCTCGGTTCATACGAATCGGAGCTCGAACGGTCTGCCGGGCAGTGGCTGGGGGCCGAGCTCTACGTGACGGCAAGCTCGTATCAGGCGCTCGGCGCAGACCAGCCCTTGTCACCGAGCACCCAGGACGCGTTCCGCGGGATCGAGGGTATCGATGGGATCTATCCGGTGCGCTACGGCTTCCTCGAGACGGGCGGCGATCAGATGATGGTCTACGCGGTTCCCGCCGCAAGGGCGGCTAAGGAGGGGTTCGGAGTCATCTCGGCGGTTGCCGGCGTTCCGCAGCAAGAGTTGATCGACAGGGTTTCGGAGGGGCAGATCTTCATAGCCCGGTACACGGCCGAGGAACAGAACTGGGCCGAGGGCGACACCGTGCAACTTCCCACCCCGCAGGGGCCGCGTGATTTCGAGGTCGGAGGCATCTTCAACGACCTCAACTCGTTCCAAGCGATCCTTATGGAGCAATCGACGTGGGCCGAAGTGTGGAAAGACGACAAGGTCGACCGGTTGGGGATAGTTCTGGATCCCGGAGCACCGGTGGCGCAGGTTCGTTCCGAGCTGGAGGCCGTGGTCAAACAACGAGACATCCCTGCGAAGGTCCTGACGAGGGAGCAGTCCGTCGGCCAGCTCGTCGACACCGTGAAGGGGTTGTTCCAGATGGCTCGCGGCATCCAGTTCGCTGCCCTCGTCGTTGCGCTCTTGACGATCGCCAACACGATGTTCACCGCCGTCTTGGAACGCCGGTGGGAGATGGGGCTCCAGCGTGCGATCGGCATGGGTCGGAGTCAGATCGGACGGAGTCTTCTGCTCGAAGCGGTGGGGATCGGTCTCGTCGGCGGAGCCGGCGCATTGATCATGGGAACCGCGACCGGTTTCATGATGACCCAGCTGATGGAGGCCCAGTACGCATGGTTGATCCCTTATCAAGCGCCGCTCGGCCTAATCGCTCTTGCCCTAGGAGCCGGCATCGTCATCGCCGTGATCGCCGGTGTACTGCCCAGTCGCATGGCGGTGCGTGCTCCGATCATCGAATCTCTCCGGTATGAATGAGCCGATGAGGATCCGCTTGATCGCCCTGACGATGTCGCTGGTGCTGGCTGCTGCGTGCAGCAGCGAGCCCGAGACCGCCGTCCAAAACGAGGGTGCCACCCCGGCGACTCAAGACGAGAAGCAGGAAGCGCAAGAGAAGCGCGAGGGTAAGAAGGACGAGTCACGGGCTCACAAGCCCGGTGACTCCAAGGAGGACGTGGGTTCAGATCAAGCGAGCTCGGGCGACGGTGCACCGTCTCAGGGATCCAAGCAGCACGGGGGTGGCGACGAGGAGGACGACGACCCGGCGAGCAGCGAGGTTGCGTACCCGGCCGCCGGCACCTACACGTACGACCAATCCGGGTTCGAGGAGTTCTGCACGACAACGTGCGAGCGCGAGGACCTTCCGGCTGAGCAGTCGGTGAAGGTGAGATACAAGAAGCGGTCCGACACCCAGGCCACGGTCGTCAGCGAGGTGCGCGCATCGAACAGTCGCGTTGCTCGAACAACGTTCAGGTTCACGCCGAGAAAGACCCTGATAACGGATGTGTTCACCCATTTCGAGTACGAGGGGTTCGAATTCTCCGATAGCTACCACCCCGACCCGCCCGTCGAGGCGATGCGGTTCCCACTAGAGGCCGGGATGAAGTGGTCGGGGAGTTGGAAAGACAAGACGTCGGGCGATTACTCGATCTCGGTGGGAGATGTCGAGAACATCTCGGTTAACGGCCGCAGCGTGCGGGCGTTCCGCATCGAAACAGACACGACTTTCCGGGGCCAGTTCGACGGCAGGTCGGTCGTAACCGTGTGGTTCGACCCCGAGACCAAGACACCGATCAAGACCGACGGCAGCCTGAACGTGAAGAGTGCCTTCGGGCGCTACAACACCGAGTTCCAAACCGTGCTGACGTCCGGGCCGGGCTACTGATGGCGACCCAGGCGCCGGTGAAGCCTCTGCCCGACTGGGAAGCAGGACCGGTCCGTTACTCGTGGTCGAAGCGACTCAAACTGTTCGCCGGTTTGATCGGCCCTTGGGTGCTCCTCGGCGCTCTGGTGTCGCTTCCGGGAGGTTTCGATCTAGCGGCACTCGCCATCGCCGTATCCATCTTCGTCATCGTCAATGCAATCTTGTGGGGGAGCGTCGAACGAAGGATGCTGGCTTACGTGTCGGCCGAGCCCCTCGACGACCCCCGCTTCACGAACATCGTGCATGGCCTGGCCGATCGGCATGGCGTGCCGATGCCGAAACTTCGCGTTACCGAAAAAGTCGGACCGAACGCGTTCGTTCTAAGACGGGGTCCATCGATCGTCGTCAGCAGATCGTTGCTCGACACGTTTACGCGTACGGAACAAGAGGCCGTCGCTGCACACTCTCTTGTCCGACTGAATTCGGGCCATCTCTTCTTCGCATATCTCGCCGCCATGTTGGGACGACTGGGGAGCAGATTTGCTCCGAAGGTTGGTTTCGAGGACGACATCCATGCAGCAGCCCTGACGCGTTATCCACCCGCCTTGGCTTCCGCGATCGGGAAGGCCAAGCCGGTCGAGGATTCGTCCGGGGTGCTGTGGTTCGTCGCTCATGGCCCCTCACATCGCCCCCCGACAGAGCGGATCGCTGCTCTGCACGATCTCTAACCGAAGGCCGCGAAAACCGGGCCGAACGGGACCACCGTGATAGCTTGACTCAGCGCCGAAGCGGGCGCGTTTTCGCGTCCCGGCAGGTTTCAGAAAGTGACCACGCGGGGGATGCCCCAACAGATCTGCAGCAGAAAGGAATCGCGTCGTGCCCACCAGAACCAAGATTGCGCTCGGAGCAGTGGGAGGCATCCTCGTGCTAACTGCGGGAGCTTTCTTCCTTCTCCGTGACAGACCCGGCGGCATCCCGATCATCGAGGACATAGTTGCGCCATCCGAATGTCCGCTCTCCGGAGTCGAGCCCGAGAAGGAGAACCTGATCGACCGACCTGCGGTGGCGGTCAAGATCGAGAACGCGGCCATCGCCTATCCGTTGTCGGGGCTCGAGGACGCCGAGATCGTCTACGAAGAGCTCGTCGAGGGCGGTGTGACTCGTTTCATGGCCGTCTATCACTGCACCGACTCGGCCAAAGCGGGCCCTGTTCGTAGCGCGCGAATCGTGGACCCGGCCATCATGGGCGCGATCACGCGCATCCTTGCTTACTCGGGACAGAACGCACCCGTTCTGAGGGCGCTCGAAGAGGCTGAGGTCGTCCGTCTAGACGAGGACGAGGCCGCCGCCGCCGGGGGACTGACCCGCGTCGAGCGCCCAGGAATCAGCAGCGAGCACACCCTCTATGCGGATACCAAGGTTCTCAGGAAGCTGGGACAGAAACAGTTCGACGACCCGCCACCGGACGACACTTTCGCATTCGGCGAACTGACGGGTAAGGCGAAAAATGCCAAATCCGTATCGATCAACTTCAACCCGGTGAACACGATCCGCTACGACTGGTCCGACGACGGTTGGCTACGTTTCGAGGCGGACGAGCCGTTCATGACCGAGACCGGCGATCAGCTCGTCGTCGACAACGTTCTGATCGAAGAGCACGTCGTCAATCTGTCGGCCACGATCCGGGATGTGGCGGGGAATCCGTCCCTCGAGATCGCCGACGAAGTCGGGTCCGGCAGAGCGTTTTTGTTCCGCGACGGATCGGTTGTGAAAGGCACGTGGACGAGGGACAGTGTGGGCGAACCCGTTCGTTTCGAGACGAAAGACGGCGAGGAGATGGTCTTCGCCCCGGGCTCGATCTGGATCGAACTGCTTCCGGGCGATGAAGGGGAAGTCACCGGATCGTTCTCGACTTCCCGGAAGTAGGCACCCGTCCGTATGCCCCGTTTGCCTCACCGGAAATATCTGATCGGCGGTGGCATCGTTCTGCTCGCCGTCGTGCTTGTGGCAGTCGGCTTGTTCAGCGGCCGAGACGAGCCGACCCTTCCGGCAGCCGCGCCGCCTCCCACTCCCACGCCGGATCCGGTGTGTCCACTAACCGGCGAAGACATCCCCAAGAAAGTCGACGTATCGCGGGCCGCCATCGCAGTGAAGATCGAGAATTCGCCCGACGCGCGGCCCCAAAGCGGGTTGGAAGAGGCAGACGTCGTCTACGAAGAGATCGTTGAAGGCGGCATCACGCGCTTCATGGCGATCTTCCATTGCGAGGATTCCAAGATGGCGGGCCCCGTCCGGAGCGCCCGTTTCGACGACCCCAAGATCGCAAAGCCCTACACGCGCGTGCTGGCCTTCTCCGGCGGCAACTCGATCGTCGAACGCGAGTTGAACCGACAACGCATGATCGCCCTACAGGAGAACGACGGTGGCGGCTCGTTGTACCGGGTGCCCCCGGGGGTGCTCGAGCTTCACAACCTCTTTGGAGACACGTCGAAGATCAGGAAGTTGCCTCCCTCCAAGAAGGCGCGCGGCCCCCGCACCGACCTCTTCCAGTTCGGCGAACTGCCGGAGACGGCGAAGAAGGCCCGACGAGTGACTATCCACTTCACCTCGTCGAACGCTATCGAGTACCGCTGGAAGAAAGACTCCTGGCAACGGTTCGAGGCTGGTGCTCCATTCCAAAGCGCGACCGGCGGACAGATCTCGACCCCGAACCTCTTGATCCAAGAAGTCGAGGTCAACAACTCCCCGAAGATCGTCGACAGTGCCGGTAACCCGTCTCCGGACATCAGCCTGATGGGCAAAGGGAAAGCGGTGCTCTTCCGCGACGGCAAGTTCCAGAAAGGCATCTGGACCATCGAGAAGGAGGGGAACGAGGCTGTATTCACGACCAAAGATGGTCAGCCCTTCGTGTTCAAGCCCGGGTCCATCTGGATCGAGTTGGTGCCCTCGAAGAAGGGTTCCGTGAAGGGGTCGTTCAGCTTCAAGTAGGGCGGGGGCATGGCCCCGCCCGGTAGGATTGCCCTTCGAAAGCACTTCGGCCCCGCGCAAAGGAGCTGACATGGCCGACATCTCCCGTGCCACCGGTGGCGCCCGCGTAAAGCGAGGACTCGCCGAGATGCTCAAGGGCGGCGTGATCATGGACGTCACGACCGCGGAACAGGCGAAGATCGCAGAGGAGGCCGGCGCCGTCGCGGTGATGGCGCTAGAACGCGTCCCCGCCGACATCCGGTCCGAAGGCGGCGTAGCGCGCATGTCCGACCCCGAGAAGATCACCGAGATCATGGAGACCGTGTCGATCCCGGTGATGGCCAAGTGCCGGATCGGCCACTTCGCGGAGGCTCAGGTCTTGCAGTCCCTCGGTGTCGATTACATCGACGAATCCGAGGTGCTAACCCCTGCCGACGAGGCACATCACGTCGACAAATGGAAGTTCGAGGTTCCTTTCGTGTGCGGCGCGACCAACCTGGGCGAAGGCTTGCGCCGGTTGGGCGAGGGGGCCGCGATGATCCGCTCGAAGGGCGAAGCCGGAACGGGAAACGTGGTCGAAGCCGTGCGCCATATGCGTGCGATCACGTCGGGCATCAAGCGTCTGGCATCCCTGGGCTCCGAGGAGCTCATGGCCGAAGCCAAGGAGCTGCGCGCTCCGTACGAGCTCGTGCGCGAGATCGCAGAGTCCGGTCGGTTCCCCGTGGTGTTGTTCACCGCCGGTGGGATCGCAACCCCGGCGGATGCCGCACTGATGATGCAACTTGGCGCGGACGGCGTCTTCGTGGGCTCCGGCATCTTCAAGTCCGGAGACCCGGCGACCAGAGCACGAGCGATCGTCGAAGCCACCACGTACTTCAACGAGCCGGAGATGGTCGCGAAGGTCTCGCGCGGTTTGGGCGAAGCGATGGTTGGCATCAATGTCGGCGACCTGTCCGACCAGGAGCGCCTCGCCACCCGCGGTTGGTAAATGAAAGTAGGGGTCCTCGCTCTACAAGGCGACGTTAGGGAGCACGCGCGCGCTCTCGAAACCGTGGGAGCCACCCCGGTCCACGTCAAACACGCCGATCAGTTCGAGAGCGTGGATGCATTGATCGTTCCCGGCGGCGAATCGACGACGATCGGAAAGCTGCTGGATCGTTTCGGCTTGCTGGACGCCCTGGTGGAACGTGCCCGCGAAGGGATGCCTCTCTACGGCACGTGCGCCGGCGCGATCCTCATGGCAACGGAGGTGATCGGACGTGAAGACGCCCCGCATCGCTTCTCCGTGCTGGACATCTCGGTGAAGCGCAACGCTTACGGCCGTCAGATCGAATCGTTCGAGTCGGATCTTGCCGTCGAGGGGTTCAACGAGGATTTCCGAGCAGTGTTCATCAGGGCGCCGATCATCGAGCGTGTGGGGGATGATGTAGAGGTGCTCGCTACTTGGGATGGCAGACCGGTACTCGTCCGTCAGGGCCGCCTCCTGGCGTCCACGTTCCACCCCGAGATGACCGATGACCCCCGTATCCACGAACTGTTCGTGGGGATGATCTAGCTATGTCCGGACACAGCAAATGGTCGACGATCAAGCGAAAGAAGGGTGCTGCAGACGCGGCGCGCTCCAAGGTGTGGGCGAAATTGCTCCGCGGCGTCGAGGTAGCGGCGAGAGAAGGCGGTGGCGACATCGATTCGAACCCCAGCCTCGCCACGGCCGTTCAGAAGGCCAAAGGCTCCAACGTCACCAACGACAACATCGAACGTGCGATCAAGCGCGGCACTGGAGAACTCGAGGGAGAGACCTACGAAGAGGTGTCATACGAGGGTTACGGCGCCGGGGGAGTGGCAGTGCTCGTCAGTTGTCTAACCGGCAACCGCAATCGCACGGCTCAGGACGTACGCAGCAACTTCAACAGCCATGGTGGAAAGATGGCCGAACCCGGCGCCGTCTCGTGGATGTTCGAGCCGAAAGGCGTCTTGATCGTGCCGAAGGGGTCCATCGATGAAGACGAAGTGTTCATGATCGCTGCCGATGCGGGGGCCGAGGACGTTCGTGGATCGGAAGAATCCATCGAGGTCATCACTCCGACGGATGCACTCAAAGCCGTTCGAGATGCTCTCGGGGGGGCCGGCATCGAGATCGAGTCCAGCGAGCTCACTCAGGTGCCCAAGTCGACCGTTGCCCTGGAAGGTTCGGACGCCAAGAAACTCTTGAATCTGATCGATGCTCTGGAAGAATTGGACGATGTGCAAGAGGTGTACGCCAACTTCGACATAAGTGACGATGTCCTTGAAGCCATTGCATCTTGACGACCCGCGCTTTGCGCGGATCGCCGAGCAGATAGATGCCACCGGCTTTGGCGCGCTCCTCATGGACGCCGACTGGAACCTCGTGTGGGTGTCGGAGGAGATGCTGAAGTTCCTCTTCGAACCCCCGTACGAGCCCATCTACGGGAAACACATGATCCACAACTACATGAACGACGCGTTCTGTCGTCTCATCAGTGAGGAGAGCCAGATCGAGACGCTCGTGAACAACGCCCCGTTCATGATGTGGGGCACCCCCGGTGGCAAGGAAGGTTTTAAGAAGATCGTCGCGGAGTCGCACCAGCATTACTTCCACGAGGGGCGTGATATCCCCGAGTGGGCGAAGGAAGCCGGGATCACCCAGGAACAAACGCTTGAGATGATGCTGGAGCAGCTCGATCAGATGGAGCCCAAGAAGCCTCCGCCGGTGTGGATCGACACCTTCGAGTTCCTGTACAAGG
>DASQLQ010000164.1:0-8968 GCA_035629935.1 Actinomycetota bacterium | reverse complement strand
AGACCAGGGCAGCATCGTTCAATTTCAGTTTCTCGAGGGCGTCGCGCAGCAGCGGGAAATTGTCTCCATCGATGGGATAGATCCCCGCATAGACCATCGGCTTCGGTTCGCGGTAACCGGGGAGCGGTTGCTCGGCTGGGTTGCGCCGGTCGGTGACGGTATCCCCCACCTTCGCCAGGCTGACTTCCTTGATCCCGGAGATCAGGTAGCCCACCTCACCTGCCTCCAGCGCGTCGACCGGAGTGGAGTCGGGCGACATGACACCGATCTCGTCGGCTTCGGCATCCAGATCGGCGGCCATGAACGAGATCTCCTGCCGCCCAACGATCCGGCCGTCAACGACCCTGATGTAGGCAACGACACCGCGGTAGGCGTCGTAGACGGAATCGAAGACGAGAGCTCTGAGAGGCGCAGCCGGATCGCCTTTCGGGGGCGGGATCTTGGCGACGATCGCGTCCAGCAACTCCGGCACACCGTCGCCGGTCTTCGCCGATATCCGGAGGATCTCGTCGGGCTCGCAGCCGATCAAAGCAGCGATCTCTTGCGCGTACTTCTCGGGTTGTGCCGCCGGCAGATCGATCTTGTTGAGCACTGGGATGATCTCGAGGTTCGCGTCGACGGCCAGATACAGGTTCGTCAAGGTTTGAGCCTCGATCCCCTGTGCCGCGTCGACCAGCAGCAGGACCCCGTCACACGCCGCGAGCGACCGCGACACCTCGTAGCCGAAATCGACGTGGCCGGGGGTATCGATGAGGTTGATCTCGTACGTCTTGCCGCCGGGAGCTTTGTATTCCATACGGACGGCCGCGGCCTTGATCGTGATCCCACGCTCTCGCTCGAGGTCCATGCGATCCAGGTACTGCTCCCGCATATCCCGGTCGGGCACCGTGTTCGTGAGCTGAAGCAGGCGGTCCGATAGCGTGGATTTGCCGTGATCGATGTGGGCGATCACAGCGATCGCACGCTGGTGCTGTTGGTCCATCCTTAGTGCCTCTTCTCAGGTCGGGCTGGCTACGGTACTAAGGGTGGCGATGAGCTCGGCCAGCGCCCGGACCTAGCGAGCGGTTCTGATATCCTGCCCCCAATCCCGGCAAGGCATAAAGGAATTCACGCATGGCCAATATCAAGAGCCAGATAAAGAGGAACCGGCAGAACGAGATTCGCCGGCAGCGCAACAAGAGCACGCGCAGCGCCCTGAAGACCCAGATCAAGCAGTTCCGCGAGCTCGCCGACGCAGGCGACAAGGCGGCCGCAGAAGAGGCATTCCGCCAGACCGCTCAGGCCCTCGACAAGGCGGCCTCGAAGGGCGTCATCCACAGGAACACGGCGGCGAACAAGAAGTCTCGTCTCGCCAAGCGCCTCAGCTCCAAGTAGCGCTTCTAACCCCCCACGATCTGCACCACTGCGCGCTCGAGCGCGGCCTGCGGCGAGGGGAAATCTCCCTTCATCTCCACATCGGTACGCGCGAGGATCTCGACTGCTCCAACCAACTCTTCCTCTCGGTACGAGCGCGCTTGATTCATCATGCGCTCCGCCCGCCAGTCGGGTAGACCCAAAGCCTCCCCCACCGCCCGTTTACCGGAGTCGGCATATCTGCGAGCTCTTAACAACCGGCGAACGTGACCGCTAAGGGCGCCGAACACCATCAACGGTTCATCGCCTTGTTCCAATAGACGTCGCAACGCCGTCATCGCAACCGCCAATCGACGCTCGCCGACGGCGTCGGTGAAAGCAAAGATCCTCTCGTCGGCAAGCCGCGGGAAAGCACGGCGCACTTCCGGTGCGCCCACCCTGGCTCCTCGACCCAACCCGGTTGCCAACTGCTGGAGCGCGCCATCGAGATCACGCAGCTCGTTTCCCACCGAATCCACGAGCGCCCAGCCTGCTCGGTCGTCGATCGTCAGCTCGTGTTCCTTCGCTCGCTGACGTATCCAACCGACGAGTCGGCGGCCTTTCGGAGCATCGAGCGTCACCTGGGTCCCGGTCTTCTTGACCGCGGCATCGAGCTTCGTACGCCCCGAAGCGATCAAGACCAAGCACGCGTCCGATGTTGGTGCTTCCAGGTAAGCGAGCAAGGGCGCGGCCTGGTCCTTGGTCAACTCGTGCGCCTCGCGCAGCACGATGAGTCTGCGTCCGCCGAGCAGTGACGGAGTCGTCAATGCCTCGAGTACGTGAGCTGATTCAGATGCTGCATCGAAAGTGGTTTCACCCAGCGGGTCGGTTTGCTCTTCGGCACGTATGCGATCGAGAGCTTCCTCGGCCAGATACGACTCGCCTGCCAGCAGATAGAGACTGCTCATGATTCGCGCAAACCCATCTCGTAGAGCGCATGTTCGTCGGACATCAACGAAACCGTTTCGGCCCCCTCGTCAAGAAGCTCTGCCCAGTGCTCCCCCATCCAGGCCTCGGCATCTTCCTTGGACTCGAACGGGTCGGTCGAGCGGAGAGCCGCTCCATCGGCGTTATTGAGGACCCAATGGAAGGCAGACATGGGTCGAGCCTACGAGGCGCCCGGAGAGCGATGGCGCAGCGTGTGGAAGACCAAGACGAGGGCCGCACACCCCAGCGGCCACCCCCAGATCGGGGCTATCCCGGCCGAAGCCCAGGGCAATGCGGCCCCGCGGTCCGCTACGACGAGTATCCAGTGGAGCGCCGGAGTGACGCCACGCACCACCCCGGCGGCCGCCACCCCGCTGATCGGGGCAAGCATCGCTGCCGTGAGGCCACTCAGGGTTGCGAGCCATACGGCAGGTCCGACCAACAGGTTCGTGATCGGAGCCACCAAGGAGATCTCGCCAAAGGTTGCGATCAAGATCGGAGCGACCCCCAACTGAGCGGCCAACGTCAATCCGAGCGGCAGCGCTAGCAGCTGAGGCAGAAACGACAGGTAGCCCGCCAGCTCCCTCGCCCACAGAACGATCCCAAGGGTGGCGGCGGCCGAAAGGTGCAGACCGACGGATCCGACCATCGGGGGCCGCGCCGTCAGGATCACCAGCAGCGCGAGTCCGAGTGAATGCAACGGGTCTACCCGGCGAGCCCACCCGAGTGCGAGTAGAGAGACTGCGCCCATCAGGGCGGCTCGGAGCACGGAGGGGTCGGGTCCGACGATCAGGACAAAGAGCCCGAGCAGACCGAATCCGAGCCACAAGCGAAGGCGATAAGGGGCTCGCCTCGCCAACAGCGCCACGCAGGCGAGCACCATCGCAACGTTGCTCCCCGAAACTGCCAGTAGATGGGACAGACCCGTCCGCCGGAACGAATCGATGGTCTGTTGGTCGAATCTCGATGTGTCCCCGATCGTCAGCCCCACCAGCAAGGCCCCCTCTCTCTCGCTCGTAGTTCGAGCTGCTTCGATCAACCCCGCTCGCAGGCGGGCGGCAACACGCAGCGTCATGGCACGTGGTGGCGCAGTGGTCAGATCGATGGGGTCCAACACGGCACGGGAGCCAAGTCGCCGACGAGCTTCACCGAACGAGTCGGGAGCAAGGGGTAGCAGCCATCCGGTGCCGGATACGAACGCACCGCTCGGCAACTGTTCCGCGTCTTCGATAATCACCACCCCGCCGGCTTCGGACCGGTCGGCACAAACGAGATTGTCGATGGAAGCCAAAGTGCCGAGACCTCCGGCCTGCTCGAGGACGCGTCCGGCAAAGTCGCAGCGAGGGATATCGCGCGTCAACGCGCTGAGGGCGGCGCCTTGATGGGACGCGGCGGCGGCGCTCGCACCAGTAACCCCGAGCGCGACCAGGGCCATGCCGACCATCCGCAGGGCGCGGTGTCGTCGCCACACCAGCAACAACACTCCCCCGCCTAGTGCGATGAGCCCCAAACGCCAATCGCCGATCACAGGACCGAGCCCGGCACCCATGGCAGCCGCGCAGAGTGCGATCCAAAGACGAGCGAGCGACCACACTTGGTTACAGGGACACGTAGGGACGGATGGCCTCGAGCGTTGCCGGGCCAATTCCGTCGACCTCGAGTAGCTGGTCAAAACTCTCGAAGCTTCCGATCGCGTCGCGGTGTTGAAGGATCGCCAACGCGGTCACCGGCCCCACGCCGGGGATCGTCTCGAGCGCAGGTTGATCGGCGGAGTTGAGATCGATGACCGGAGATGTCGAGGACGAGCCCATGGAAGACGGCGCTTGCAGTGCTGGGTGCTCTCCCCTTCTGGGAACGTCGATCTTGGCCCCGTCGACCAGCTCCTCGGCCAAGTTCAATCCCGATAGGTCGGCATCCGGACGGAGGCCGCCGGCGGTGTCGATGGCGTCGGCCACCCGCGCCCCCGGAGGGAATCGGTAGACGCCCGGCGATCTAACGGCGCCGGCCACGTGGACGAGGAGGGCTCCCTCAACCGGGAGTCCCTGCACGGGTGAGGAGACGGTGGTCGTTGCCGGTGGGGCGATCTGTGCAGGCGCGCGGCGGCCCCACAGCAGGAAGCCGGCCACGAACGTTACGCCGATGACCCCGATGACAACCCACGACTCACGCCTCCGCCCTGCGATCTGTTCTATCGCCGGTTCTTTTCCCGGCGGACCCAAATCAGGCATCTCCACGAAGCGACAAAAGCATCGATAGGTTGCGACAGGTGTGGTGCCGGCCACTTGATTAGGAGGGGTTGATGTTCAAAGAATTCCGGAACTTCTTGCTGCGCGGCAATGTCGTCGATCTGGCGGTGGCAGTCGTGATCGGGGCCGCGTTCGCCGCGGTGATCGCATCGTTCACTGAGAACCTGCTCACGCCTCTGATCGCGATCCCAGGCAGTGTCGATTTCAGTCACCTGAAGTTCGACATCAGTGGCAGCACGTTCCGGTACGGAGTCTTTTTGAATGCGTTGATCACGTTCGTGATAACGGCGGCGGCGATCTTCTTCTGTGTCGTGAAACCCGTGAACATGCTGATGGAACGACGGAAGACTCAGCCGGACGTCGATAGTCCTACGAAGCAGTGCCCGGAGTGTTTGAGCAACATCCCGACGGCGGCGCGGCGTTGCGCGTTCTGCACGACGCAGGTGGCTACTTAGTAACCACCAGGTTCACTAGCTTGGGTGGACGCACGATCACCTTGTCGGGCGACCCTCCGTCGATGTGTGCCTTCACCTTCTCGGAGGCGAGGGCCTTGGCTTCCATCTCGGCCTCGGAGATGTCGGCAGGCACGGTCATCGTGTCGCGTACTTTGCCGTTGACCTGGACCACCATCGTCACGCTGTCCTCGGTGGCCAGCTCCTCGATGTAGGTCGGCCACGGCCCGAAATGTATGGAGGTGTCGTGGCCGCGTCTGCGCCAGGCTTCCTCGGTGATGTAAGGCGCCATCGGCGCGAGCAGCTTCAACAGGGTCTCGACCAGCTCGCCCATGACCGCCGGGTTCCCACCACCGACCGTCTTGTACCGGTAGGCATCGTTGACGAGCTCCATCATGCGAGCGATCGCCGTGTTGAACGAATGGTTCTCATAGTCGGCGGTGACGATCTTCGTGGTCCGGTGGATGCGTTTCCTGAGAGCCAGATCACCCGGGCCCATCGCCATCTCGCCCCCGTCGACGATGTCCCGGTTCTCCTCGCACAGTCGCCACACGCGTTGCACCCATGGATAGGTGACGCGACCGATCGCAGCGACGCCTTCCTCGGGCCAGTCAAAGGGAGCCTCGGGGGGGCCGGAGAACAGCATGTAGAGACGCAGGGCGTCGGCACCGAATTCGGAGAACGCCTCTTGAGGCTCGACGATGTTGCCGCGCGACTTGCTCATTCGTTTGCCGCCCATCGTGATGATGCCCTGGTTAAGAGTCTTGGGGTAGGGCTCGGAGTCCCTGACCATGCCCATATCCATCATCACCTTCTGCCAGAAGCGCGCGTAGAGGAGGTGCAGGACCGCGTGCTCGATGCCGCCCGAGTAGATCTCGATCGGCATCCACGCGTCGGACAGTTCCCGCCGAAACGGCGTCTCGGTGTTGCGCGGGTCGGTATACCGGTGGAAGTACCAGGCTGAGTCGACGAACGTGTCCATCGTGTCGGTGTCCCGCTGGGCGGGTCCGCCGCACTTCGGACAATCCACGTTCACCCAATCGGTCGCCGTTGCCAGCGGAGCCGTGCCCTCGGTCGGCGTGAAGTCGACGTCCGTGGGTAGCACGACGGGAAGGTCTTCATCCGGCACAAGGACCTCGCCGCATTTGGGACAGTGGATGACCGGGATCGGGGTGCCCCAGTAGCGTTGGCGGCTGATCAGCCAGTCGCGGATGCGGAAGTTCTTGGCGTGCCGGCCGAGGCCCTCGGCCTCCAGCCAGTCGGTGACGACCTTCACCGATTCGCTCGCCGGCGTGCCGTCGAAGCGGCCGCTGTTGACCATGACTCCGTCGTGCGGCCAGGCCTCGGTCATCTCGGCCGGATCGAGCCCCTCCCCCTCGGGGCTGATCACGATCCGGATCGGCAGGTCGTACTGACGAGCGAACTGGAAGTCACGGTCGTCGTGAGCCGGGACGGCCATGATGGCCCCGGTCCCGTAGTCCATCAGCACGTAGTCGGCGACCCAGACCGGGATGCGTTCACCGTTGACCGGGTTCGTGGCCAGCTTCCCTGTGAACATCCCTTTCTTCGGACGCTCTGTAGACGTTCGGTCGATCTCGGTCAAACGCGCGACCTCGGCGCGGAACTCCTCGAGCTCTGCCTCCTTATCGGTACCGGCAACCAGCTCGTCCGCCAAGGGATGCTCCGGGGCCATCACGAAGAACGTCGCACCCCAGAGCGTGTCAGGCCGGGTCGTGTACACCACGACGGGCTCGGCGATGCCTTCGAGGGCGAACGAAACCTCGGCCCCGAACGAGCGGCCGATCCAATTGGTCTGCAACGTCTTCAAGCGTTCGTTCCAACTGTGGTTCATCGCTAGGTCGTCGAGCAGGCGGTCCGCGTAGTCGGTGATCTTGAAGAACCATTGCGCCAGCCACCGTTTAGTGACCGGGGTATCGCAGCGTTCGCAACGGCCCCCGACCACCTGTTCGTTCGCCAGCACGGTTTTGTCCTTCGGACACCAGTTGACCGGTGCTTCCTTCTTGTAGGCGAGGCCGCGTTCGTAGAAGCGATTGAAGAACCACTGGTTCCACCGGTAGTACTCGGGATCGCACGTCTTGATAGTGCGATCCCAGTCGAACGAGCAGCCGAGTCGTTGGGCAGAGGAGTAGAGCTTGTCGATGTTCGAGTACGTCCACTCCTTGGGGTTCACGCCTCGTTTGATCGCAGCGTTCTCGGCGGGAAGCCCGAAGGCGTCGAAACCGATCGGATTGAGGACCTCACGGCCGTTCATACGGGCGTATCTCGCGATGGCATCGTGGATGGAGAAGATCTCGACGTGCCCCATGTGCATGTCACCGGACGGGTAGGGATACATCGTCAGCGTGTAGGCCTTCTTGCCCGGATCGGGAACCTCGGGAGCGGCCCAGGCGCTGCCCTCGACCCACTCCTTCATCCAGCGTTCTTCGACCGACCTGAAGTCGTACTCCGCATCCATGCTCGGAACCCTAATTGGGGCTGCAGTTGCCGAAGGGCGATGTCCGATATTCGGGGAATCGCTCCAGGTCGTGGATGGAGATCGAGTGGCGCTCGGTCTTCTCGGGCTCGAGTTTGTCGTCGGATACGGAGAAGGTCCGCCGCCGAACACTGTAGGTCTGTGCCGATCCGTCCGCTGCAGGCATCGCAGTGGACACGACGATCGTTCCTTCGGCGGCGCATCCGACAGCTTCGAGGTGACCCACGCTGCCGCCGTAGGCGAAGAGCCCATGCGGTTCCCGCGACCGGAGCCACACCAACCCACCTGCGGTTATCCGATACGCACCCACGAATCGAGTGGACGCCCCGGTGGCCTCGTCCAGGACGATCTCTTTGTATCCGTCGGAATCGATGTCGACGATGGCCGTGATCCGTGGTTCGGGCAAACCGCCTTCTTCACCCACCAACCAGGCCGAGGACGAGAAGCTCCCGGCCCCCGTCTCGACGGTGAGAAACGTCCGGCACTCCGCATCTCCAGTGGGATCCATGTGGATCGAGATCGTGTCTCGAACTCCATCTCCGTCAACGTTGTCCTCCACCGGCTCGCCCACGAGTGCCGCACCGTCTTCGATCGTCGTCGATTGATTGGGGCAGGCCGGTGTTTCTGTGGGGGTCGGGGGTTGGGTCTCCGGCGGGGGCGAGTCGGCTGTGCAGGCGCCCAACAGGGCGCTGAGCAAGAGGAAACACGCGAGCACCTTCATCTCGGGAACAACTCGGCTACTGCTCATCGTCCAAGTTCATATCCCGTCCCGGACACAGGAGGATCACGATGCGCTTGCCACGAAGGATCGTTTCGGTTGTCGCCATCGGACTTCTATTGGGAGCCTGTGGCTTCGGTGGCAGCGATGACATGGGAGCTACCTCCGGTGGCGACGCCTCCGGGGGCTCGGGGGCAGGCGGTGCCGCTGATGGGGCGATCGCCGAAGAACGGTCGCTGGATGACGCCGATAGGTCGCTCGGCCAGCCCATGGGTGTCGAAGTGACCAACGATTCCGGGCAAGTGGATGCCTACCAGCAGCGCGACGCTTTACCGCTCGGATCCTCGGTGATCAAGACGGCTGATCTCGAACTCGAGATCGCCAAGGAGGACTTCGGATCCGCGGTGCGTGCAGCGACGACCGTGGCGGAGCGTTACGGCGGGTTCATCGTCTCGAGCTCGGTCGACGATGCGAGGCGAGGTTCGGCCTCGGCCACCTTGCGGGTGCCTGCAGAGGATTTCGCTACCGCTCTCGGTGCCTTACGAGAGCTGGGCAGTGTCGAGCGCGAGGAGCTCGGCGGCGAAGACGTGAGCCAAGAGCTCATCGATCTCGAGGCTCGCTTACGCAACTACCGTGCACAGGAGCGAGTTCTTCTCAACCTGATGGCGGAAGCACGCAGCGTTGCGGACACCATCCGGGTTCAGAACCAGCTCTCCGGGATCCAGCTCGAGGTCGAGAG
>DASQLQ010000163.1:0-4392 GCA_035629935.1 Actinomycetota bacterium | reverse complement strand
TATCCCGTCCGCCAAGCCCTGAGAGCCGTGGGGCTGGCACCGTTCTCTATGAGCGAGATCGATGAACAGATCGCCCACGCCAAGCAACTACTAGCGCAGGCCGAAGGCCTCAAGAACCACGACTCGGAGCAGGCCCGCGAGCTGGCGTTCGAATCGGTAAAGATCCTTGGGTTCGCCGAGCAACTCCTACCGGAGGTGTCCGACCGCGGAAACGGTCGAGAGGCCCAGGTAAGAGTTCTCCTTCGCAGGGCTCAGGGGATCCTTCTACTGGAGCCCAAGGAAAATGGCCGGGGCAACGATCGCACACCTGGGACGGATAACGACCCGGGGGTCAAGAACGGTCCTAAAGACAAGCCGCCCGGCGGCAACAGCGGCGCGGTGCGGAACGACGGGGACAAGCCCGATCGGGGTAACCGGAGCGACAGGTCTGACGGTCACGGCAAGCGGACGGCGAGAGACAAGCGCAACGACAACCGCGTTGACGGTTCAAACAAAGGACCCGGATCGAGAGACGACCAGGGCGAAGACAAAGAAGACGTTCTCGACGATGAGGCTTCTGACGACTTCGACGATGGCAACAAAGGCAGTGGCAACGATGACAAGGAAGCAAAAGACAAGGGCAAGAGCGTCCGTGGAGATGCCGCACACTCCACCCCCGATCCTGCGGAATCCGTCGATGACCTACAGGGAGACGTCGAAGACAAGATCAGGAACGGCCGCGGCAACAAGTCGAAGGCCGATGACGACGGGGACGACGACTAACCCGCGATAGCGGCACTCCGGCGAGCCAGCGCAACGGTGTTCTTCAGCAACATCGCGATCGTCATCGGACCCACTCCGCCGGGGACGGGAGTAAGGGCAGAAGCCACTTCCCTCGCAGCATCGAAGTCCACATCGCCCACCAGACCATCTTCCGTACGGTTGATGCCGACGTCGATGATGACTGCCCCCGGTTTGATCATCGGCCCTGTGATCGCGTGCGCTCTACCGATAGCGGCGATCAGGATGTCGGCCCGCTTCGTGTGCTCCTCGAGGTCCCGCGTACCCGTATGGCAAACGGTAACGGTGGCATTAGCAGCGTGACCTTTCTGCATAAGCATCGCCGCGATCGGCTTGCCCACGATGTTGGATCGACCGACCACGACGACCTCGGCCCCCGCTACCTCCACACCCGAACGGATCAATAGTTCCTGGATCCCTGCGGGTGTCGCCGGAGCAACGAGTCGGTCCCCCACCAACAACCGGCCGAGATTGCAGGGATGGAACCCATCGGCGTCTTTGTTGGGATCGACCAGGTTGAGGATCATCTGTTCCTCGACGTGCTCCGGCAGGGGAAGTTGCACCAGGATTCCGTGAACATCGGGATCGGAGTTGAGCCCCTTTATGATCTCGACCAACTCATCCTCCGGCGTGCTCGCGGGAAGATCGTGGTCCCACGCTTTGATGCCCACCTCTGCGCACATCTTCCTTTTCGAGGAGACGTAGATCTTGGATGCCGGATCGTCACCCACCAGCACGGTGGCCAGTCCGGGAATAATGTCCTGGTTCGCGAGTTCTTTGACCTCTTGTGCGACTTCGGCACGCACGTCGGCGGCGATAGCCTTGCCGTCGATGATCCTCGCCGTCATATCGCTCCCCCTCAGTAGTCCCTTGTCGCGCGCATCCTATCGAGGCGTCCAGACCAGTAACCCTTGACCGACCATCGAGTAACGCCACCAGCATCCCCACCACCCGGCCCGGTTGCAGAGCCGACTGGACTCGCCCGCATCGGCATGTTGCGTCCCCTGAAGAACCGAGACTTCAAGATGCTGTGGGCTGGGATGACGGTGTCGCTCTTCGGAGACGGTCTCTACCTGATCGCGATCGCATGGCAGAGCTATGAGTTGAGCGACCTTCCATCGGCGTTCGCGCTCGTCTCGCTCGCCTGGAGTCTTCCGATGGTGGTGTTCCTCTTGATCGGAGGCGTCGCCAGCGACCGCTTCGATCGTCGCAACGTGATGATCGCGTCGGACGTAGTCAGGGGGATAGCCGTCCTCGGCATGGGGATCCTGGCCCTCAGTGGAACGATCGAATACTGGCACCTGATCGCGCTTGCGGCGTTGTACGGGATCGGACAAGCATTCTTCTTCCCCGCGTTCGGGGCCATCGTGCCGGACATCGTTCCTCAGGATGAGCTGGTCCAGGCGAACGCACTCGACAACTTCGTTCGGCCTTTGGGGGAACGATTGGCGGGCCCGGCGATCGGTGGCCTGGTCGTCGCCGCATGGAGTGCCGGCGGGGCTTTCGTCATGGACGCGCTGACGTTTGTCGCTTCGGCCACGTTCCTTTCGCGGATCAGCTCGCGGCCCCCGTCCAAGGTCGAAGGCAAGACCTCGACACTCGGTGAGATCAGAGAGGGGTTCGCCTTCGTTAGATCCCAACCATGGTTGTGGGCGACCTTGTCGGCTGCCTCGTTGATGATCCTGTTCGTCCTGGGGCCCTTCGAGGTCCTAGTGCCGTGGTTGATCAAGTACAAATTGGGGGGCGGCGCCGACGATGTCGGATACGTGTTCGCCGCAAGCGGCGCTGGCGGGCTCGTGGCAGCGCTGATCATGGGACAGAGGGGCTTGCCGCGGAAACACGTGCTGTTCATGTACATCTGCTTCGGAGGTGGCGTCTGGCTCCTGTGGCCCTACGCATTCATAACGGCGACCTGGCAGGGAGCCGTCGTCGAGTTCTTCGCATGGGGATTGTGGGGTGCCGGGATGGTCGTCTGGACGACGCTGATGCACCGTCTCGTCCCCCGGGAGTTGCTCGGGCGCGTGACGAGCCTCGACTGGATGGTTTCCAGCGCGCTTCTTCCGATCTCGTTCGCGTTAACGGGTCCGGTGTCCGATTGGATCGGGGTCGAGTCGACGTTCATCTGGGCGGGAGCGCTCGGTGGATTGAGCATCTTCGCTTTCCTCCTGGCCCCCGGGGTCAGGAACAGCGAACGCGACGGAAGCATCCACCCTCTGCCTCAAGCTGAAACTGCCCAGGTCTAGCTCTGATTCGACTCGAGCTTGGCCTCGAGGCCATCGAGGATCCGCCCGAGGCCGTAAAGGAAGGACTCCTCACTACCCATAGCGCCGGCAAAGAGATGTGCCGCATTCTGTAGTCGAGGAAAGGTCTCCGGCGACAATCTCTCCAGGGTCGCGCTGGTGCTGTCGCGGCCGGAACCAGAACGCGGGCGACCGAAGAGCGCGAATCCCCACGTGTAGTTTGCGAGGAGACGGAATGCGACCACCGCCTCCTCAGGTGCGAACCCAGCGGTTTCGAGTATTCGCAAGCCGGCCTCGGGCCACCTCAGCCCCACTCGCCCGAGTACCGGCTGGCGAGTCCAGATGTCCACAACACTGGGGTGGCGTCGGTGAAGGGCGTGAGCGTGCTCTACCAACTGTCCGAGCTGGTCACGCCAGGACCCCTCGAAGTGCGGCAGGTCCTTCTCCGCAGCCGCTGCGTCGAGGGCGGCGTCGAGGAGCTCTTCCTTGCTGTTGAAGTGCCCGTAGAGAGTCATCGTTCCGGCCCCCAGAGCAGTGGCCAAGCGACGCATGCTCAGTTGATCGACCCCGTCTCGGTCGGCCATCTCCAGCGCCGCCCGAGCTATCCGGTCGCGTGACAGGGGACCACCCGGTCGTCGCCTCGTCTTTGCTGCTACTGAGCCTTTTGCACCCACAGCCACATACTAGTACGCTGTACTAGTACAGTGTACGGATTTCCAGGGGGAGGCGACATGCATCAACGACGGGTGAGGGGTGCACGACGCACCTGCATGGCAATCAGCGTCCTGGCGGCCTTAGTAGCGGCGTCCACCTCGGCGGTCGACGCGGCGCCGGTCGTGGCCGAGGATCCGGAGTTCTCGCCGACGATCGAGTGGATCTTCTGCGCGGCCGAGCCGGTCGATGAATGTCAGCCGGGTCTCCAGGCAGGTGAGAACCCGCGTCTCGACATCGTGGTCGAGCAGGATGAGGGCGAGATCGACTTCGCAGGTCTCAAGGTCCGCTTCCCGCGTGGCTACTACCTCGCCCCCGACCGCGCCATCGCGGGCGGCTCGAACCTAGGAACGGCTGACCTCACGATCGCGTCCGGACCCGGGTGTGCGGGAGGACAAGGCAAAACCCCCTTCACGGCGGAGAACCTTGGCATCAGGGAACAGGACCGAAGTGCTGAAGACAAGAAACGCGGCGTGCGCGCGATCTGGGTGATCGAGGTTCTGCCCGACACAAACATCGTGCTCGAGTTGTTCGGAAATCCTCAGAAGGGAATCAAGATCGATCACATCATCCCGGCCAACGACTTCCTGTGCCCACCTATGCGCGTGGAAGTCCATTACCAGGCTACGGCGGACGGAGCCCCCATCTTTAGGAACCCGAA
>DASQLQ010000162.1:0-9970 GCA_035629935.1 Actinomycetota bacterium | reverse complement strand
GTCCGACGACACCATCGATGGAAGGCCGACCTGACGTTTGCGGGCGTGAAGCAGGATCCGGTGGAGTAGGAACCGGGCCCGGGCCGGCGAGGTATCGATGATCTGGTCCAGGGCATCGACCCATTCCTGGGTCTCGTCCGGATCGATGTCCGGGAGCTGGTCCTTGAAGGCGTCGTAAACCATCCCTCCCAGGGTAGGCCCTGTCGGCGAGCGAAGGAACCATCCCGCTGGGCGATTCGTGCACAAACACACGCTTCTTTGAACTGCTTGCGAAGTCCGTTGGAACTCTCTGCGTGGTCGGCAGGCCCCTCTTTCACGGTCCCGAACAACGAGCTAGATGCATCCGATCAAAGGAGACCTCGTGAAACGTACTGTCGTCATTGCCCTGTGCATCGCGCTCGCTGGCGCGGTCGCGGTTACACCTGTCGAAGGCGCCGAAGGTGCCTGCCCGGCGCCGGCGCCCGCATCCAACAAGGTTTTGTGGCCTCCCCGACCGGGACCAGGCGCGTTCGACGTAGCGCATTTCGGAGAGGCGCACTGGAACGAAGGTCAAGGACCGAAGACGATGCCGATCCTCGTTCGCGATATCGAGAGCTTCGACCCGAATCTCGTTCTGTTCTCGGCCGACATCGCAGACACCGGGAGCAAAGACCGTCTCCAGTGTTTCCGGTCGATCATGGGGCCGATCCAAGCAGCGGGTATCCCCTACTTCAGCTCACCCGGCAACCACGATCGCCTTCCCCAAGTGGGACCGGGCGGTTTCTTCGGTGACATTGCGGTGTGGCGCGAGGTATTCGCCGACATGCCGGCACCGTGGGGCGACGGTGACGTCGCTAACGACGACTATCGCCTGCCGGAGGAAGAACCCGACGAAGGCGAGGGGGCCGCAACCCACTACTACTTCGACTACGCCCCCGCGGGCTCACCGGCTGTGCGAGTGATCGTGATGGACAACTCGCTGCAGAGCTTTGAGTCATCGGACCGCGATCAGTTCCCTGCAGTCGGGCCCGCCCAGAAGGACGTGAATCAGTTGGCCTTCCTCGACCGGGTTAGTGGGGACGCCCATGCGAAGGGATTGCTGACGTTCGTCGTCATGCATCAGCCAACCCAGGACCCCCGGGATATCTCGAACGTCCATCCTTCGTCGGTCAACCACGTGATGGGTAAGGGGGCCAGCCCCGACAACCAGGCTTTCGACTTGATCGCGTCCCGCAACGGGGTTGATGGCGTGTTCCTCGGTCATATCCAGGGCAACGCGACCTATGCCGTAGAGGAGACGCAGTACTTCATCGATGGAGGGGGCGGAGGCAGCCCGTACGCGATGAACAGTGTGGGGACCGACACCGGTTACTACTACGGCTTCCGGATCGTGCGAGTGCACGAAGGAAGCACTGGGCCCGGCTACTCGACCTACTTCGTGCCCCTTATCGACAAGATCGACGTCGCGGCTCCTAAGAAGGTCGCGGTCAAGAAGAAGATCCAACTCAGCGCCGTAGCGACGCAACCGTTCGATCCCGACCTGCCCCCTCGACTCTCCGGAGTCGAGAACGCAGCGATCGAGCTGCAGCTCCGTCAACCGGATCCGGGCCGGTCCGACTACGAGCACCTTCCGAAGCTCGCCTACATGTGGAAGGTCTCGGATCCCAAGATCCTCAGGCCGATCGCCGACCGTGACAACGATCCGGTCGACGAAACCGGCTTTGATCCCAAGACCATGACCACGAGCGGCCGATTCCGTGCCCTTAGGTCCGGCGTCGTCACCGTGACGATCATGTCCGGCACGCACAAACGCTCGGTCCGCATCCGAGTAACACCGAGTCGATAGGAGACATCGATGGATAGACGGAAGTTCATCAAGTCATCCGTTGCCGTTGCGGGGGCCGCGGCGACGAGTTCCCTTTATCGCCCCTTCGTTTATGCGGCCGCCGCGATCGACCAGGGGCCCTTCTTGCACGGCATCGCGTCCGGCGACCCCTTAGCAAGGGGAGCGATCATCTGGACGCGACTGACGCCGTCGGACGATGCGATGCCGGGCTCCGGCAAGGGTCGACCGACCGACGTCAAGTGGGAGGTCGCTGCCGACCCTCGGTTCCGCGACATCGTGCGGAAGGGTGAGCTCACAACGAAACCTCAGTCCGATCACTCGGCCAAGGTCGATATCACCGGGCTCAAACCCGACACTCGCTATTACTACCGGTTCACGGCGCGGGGTAAGAACTCACCGGTCGGTCGCTTGCTAACCGCTCCCGACCCGTCTTCTAGCCCGACGAACATCCGGTTCGGACTGGCTTCGTGTTCGAACTACGAAGCGGGATTCTTCTCCGGCTACCGCCACATGGCCGAGCGCAACGACCTCGATTTCGTGATGCATCTAGGCGATTACATCTATGAGTACGGCAAGGGCGAATACGGGCAAGCCGACGCGCTCAAGCGCTACCACGACCCCGGCCACGAGATCCTCTCGCTCGAGGACTACCGGAGACGTCACGCGCAATACAAAGCAGATGAAGACCTCGCCGCACTGCACGCCGCGCACCCATTCATCCTCACCTGGGACGATCACGAAGTCGCCGATAACGCGTGGAAGCGCGGAGCGGTCAACCATCAGACCGAAGAGGAGAGGAACTTCTCGCTTCGCCGAGCCGATGCTTACAAGGCTTACTTCGAATGGATGCCGATTCGGCTGCCGGCCCCCAAAACGAACCGGACGAGGATCTATCGCAGTCTCAACTATGGGCGCTTGGCGGACGTGTTCATGCTCGACCTCCGTCAGTATCGCGACGAGCAAGGCGATACCGGCGATGGTTCGGCCGACGACCCCAGCCGAACCTTGACCGGTAAAGCGCAGTTCGAGTGGTTCAAGCGTGGGCTCTCGGGCTCGCAGGCCCAGTGGCACATCATCGGCAACGAGCTCATGTTCACGCCGCTAGAAGCGCCGAAGACTCAACCTTTCAATCTCGACGCATGGGACGGATATCGCGTCGAGCGCGACGGCCTCGTGAAGCACATCTCGGACAGATCTATCGACAACGTGGTCTTCCTCACCGGCGACATCCACTCGTCTTGGGCGGCCGATGTGCCTGCCGATAGAGAGACCTATCCGGTCGGAGGATCGGCGGCAGTCGAGTTCGTGGGGACCTCCATCACTTCGGACAACCTCGACGAGATCACTTCCTCGGAGCCAAGGACCACATCGATCGCCGCCGAGGAAGGACTCAAGTCGAACAACCCCCACATCAAGATGATCGAGTTCGACTCCCACGGATACTCCGTTGTGGACGTGACCGAGGAGCGCTGCCAGGTCGATTGGTACTACCTCTCCGACCGGGGGGACCCGAAGGCCACGCAGTCCTTCGCCCAGGCATGGGCGACGCAGGCAGGGGCTAATTCGGTTGCCCCCGTGGACCAGCCCATAGGGACCTAACCCAGGCAGGACTTAGCGGGGCAGAGGGCGAATCTGCCCACTATGAGAAAACGCGCCCTCGCTTCATTCGCCCTGTGTCTCCTTCTTGTCGGCCTGGTCCAGGCCCCCGCTCCGGCAACCATGTCGGTGCCCGCTCGTCCCGCTGCGGGAGCCGGCCAACCTACCGACTACACGAAGGTCAAAGGCCTCTCCAAACCGCGCTTCAAGACTGTGCGTGAATCCTTCGACGTCCCGATGGAGGACGGAGTCAACATCTACGTCGAGGTCGTGCGTCCGAAGGCTCCCGGCCGATTCGGAACGATCCTCGAGTTGTCTCCGTATCACGGCACGCTGGCCGACCGTTCGGGAACGCGCATCCTTCCCGGCCCGAAGGCCGATGGAGCTGCGATCGGACTCGCCGGCTACTTCGCTCCGCGTGGTTACGCGGTCGTGTTCGCAGACCTGCGCGGGACCGGACGATCCGAGGGTTGCCTCGATCACATGGGGCCGCTCGATCAGTCCGACGGTTACGAGATCGTCGAGTGGGCCGCGAAGCAGAAGTGGTCGAACGGCCGCGTCGGCATGACCGGTCACTCCTACGTCGGTTCGACGCCGCAGATGACCGCCGCCCAGAAGCCTCCGCACCTGAAGACGATCGTCCCCAGCGCCGGCCTCGGTGCGATGTACCACCACCAATTCCAGAGCGGTGTCCCTTACTTCCTGCAGTGGGCGGGACCGATCGAGGCCTACGAGCAACTTGCTATCGAGCGTCACCTTCCCAACGGGGACAACCCCGGTGGGGACATGACTTACTTCGGCTGCGGGATGCAGAACTCAGCTGCCGTCAGCGGTGAGTCGAACCTCTCGGGGGCCGAGTCGCAGTGGCACGCCGAGCGTGACTTCGCCGAAGGAGCAACCAAAGCCAAGATCCCGGTCTTCAACATCCACGGTGTCAACGACAACGCTGCCCGCACTCCAGGGATGGAGTGGTTCAACAACCGCCGTCGTCCCGGCGACAAAGCATGGATCGGCCAGTGGGACCACGGATCGGGTATCGGGCCGAACAACCGTTCCTGCCCGCAGGCCGCAGTCAACACACCGTGCGAGAACGACCAGTGGACACTTGCGCTGCACGCGTGGTTCGACAAGCATCTGTTGCAGAAGAAGGTCGACACCGGCCCGGCTGCCGAGATCTTCCTGAACACCCGCGAGATCTTCACCGCAAAAGCCTGGCCGCCGGCCGTAGACGAGAAGATCACGTTCTACCCGCAGGCCGACGGCTCGATGAGCGAAGGCTCGCAGGGCGAGGACGAAGGAAGCCTCACCTACGTCGCCGACCAGCGGGGGTTCGAGCAAGAGTTCAACACTGGGAACGTCGTGTTCGAGACGAAGCCGTTCAAGAAGGACACGCTCGTCGTCGGGATCCCGCAGATGAAGCTCGTTGCTTCGGTGCTGGGCGTTACGAGACTTCACCTCATCTCGTCGATGTACGACGTCAAGGGAGACGACGTGGACCTGATGGGTAAAGCCGGATTCGCCATCAACCCCGAACTACGCGACGGCATCGACGCGTGGGCCCCTGTGGTTCCCGGAGAGAAGATGTCGATCGAGATGGA
The DNA here is from genome assembly GCA_035629935.1 of Actinomycetota bacterium. Lineage (GTDB taxonomy): Bacteria > Actinomycetota > CADDZG01 > CADDZG01 > WHSQ01 > DASQLQ01. The sequence continues at coordinate 4,951 of DASQLQ010000162.1, read as the reverse complement.
CGGCATGGCCCAGGCGCACGTGATCGAGAAGGGTCACAGCCTGCGTCTGATCGTCGCCTCCAGCCACCCCGACAAGGTGCCCGTCTTCGCCGGCGGAGCCCAGGTCACCGTCTACACGGGTGGCAAGGAAGGCACGACGCTGACGCTGCCTGTCATCTACAACCCGAAGACGTACACGGACTTCTTCATCCCGGGGGCCTAACCGCTGGACGGTTGGCAGGTGGGGCACCAGTAGGTGACCCGTTCTTCTCCCGGCGCCTCTGCTTTCCTTCGGATGGGAGTCCCGCACCGCCGGCACGACTTGCCCTTGCGGCCGTAAACGAAATGCTCCCGTCCCGGGCGGTCGAGCCCGGTCGTGATCTGGCGACCGGTTGTCCGGTTCGCCTCCATCACGCGCTTCGTCAGCGCGATCAGTCCCGTTAGATCGGGCACCTTCGCCACCGGCGTCCACGGGTCGAGGCCCCGCAGGAAGCAGATCTCGTTTCGATAGACGTTGCCGGGCCCGGCCATCACTGTCTGGTCGATGATCGCGTCGCCGATCGGGGAGTCGGGATGTTTCTCGAGACGACGCAATGCCTCGTCGGGGTCCCAATCGGGGCCCAGCACGTCCGGGCCGAGATGCCCGACTACGCGATGCTCCTCATCGGTCGAAAAGAGCTCGACGATCCCCAAGCGAAAGCCCACAGCAACGCGGTCGTCGGTCTCGAGCACTGCTCGCACCTGGAAACCGGGGCCGCGCCACTTCTCACCCGGCGCGTAGAGATGCCACGACCCTTCCATCTTGAAATGAGTGTGCAGAGTCACGTTGCCATCCGTGCGAAGCAACAGGTGTTTGCCGCGCGCTATCACGTTCTCTACCTTCTGACCGCTTAGGTCCGTAAGGGCGTAACGCGGAACTCGGATATCCGTCTTCGTCAGAACGTGACCGGCGAGTGCTGCGTCGAGGCGCCGGGCGGCGAGGTGAACGGTGTCTCCCTCAGGCACGCAGTCTTAGTCCTCTACTCGTTTGACGGAACCCCGCATCCAACAGGGCTTGGGCGAACGGGGAGTCCTCGATCGCCTCGCCGTCGGCCTTCTGAACCGTCAGGCGCCCGAGCATCCCCTCGCGCGCCGCCAGTGCAAGTGCATCCACCGCCGGGAGCATGATCTCGGGATCGTCGGAATAGGACAGGAGGGTTCGCCCACCCTTCTCGACGTAAAGGGCCAAGCGACCGTCGACGAGAACCACGAGCGCGCCGGCCTTGCGACCAGCCCGGTGCCCTCCCTCGCGGTCGGGCCACGGCAGCGATGCTCCGTACAGGTTCGCGGGGTCGGTCGCCGCCAGCACGTGGGTCTGGCGATCCTCAGAAGATGTCTCGACAAGAGCCCGCATCCGATCCACGGCACCGGGCAGAGCGAACTGCGCACCGCCGAGACCATCGACGAAGTAGCCGCGCTTGCATCGTCCGGACTCCTCCATCGCCTTGAACACCGGGTAGACACCAGCGAATCCACCGGTCACTCGTTCCGACATCACCGCACCGCGAGTGACGATCCCATGTCGTTCAAGGAGCTGGCGCGACATGGCATGGAGTTTTCGAGTCGGCTCTACAGAGGTGCGGGCCACGAGACTCCACCGGCCTTGCCCGGCTGGGGGGCCCAGGCGCGTCGGCAAAGCCGGACCGCGCCGGCGTCGACCGGCATTGGAAGAGGAAGGCCGGTTGCGTCCACCGGAAACGAGTGCTCTAAGTGGTGCCAACGTGTCGTTCGTGACGTGGCCGGCCCACACGAGCTCCCACAGAGACAGCAACAACTCCGTGTCGTCGGTCGAATCAACCGCATCCGCTACCTGCCGGAAGAACATCGCTCCCCCGCCGGTCAGCGCGTCGAGGATCCTCTGTGCCGTCTCCGACAGCTCGGTGGGTTGCGGGTCAGGCAGAAGCGCTCCGGCCTGATCGGCCAGCGCGAGACACACCCAACCGTCATCCGAGCCGATCGCACCTGCGCCGCACCACACGATCTCGCCCGATGCACCAAGCTGATCCAGCAACGCCGGGGAATAACCCGGGAGCCGGGCGGCAAGCACCTGTCTCTCCAAGGATGAAGCCGGAAGCGGAACGCCTTGCAACTGCTCGATCACCCGATAGAGAGAATCGATCGTCGCTTCCCGGGGGCCCGAACGACCGACTCCGTGCCATGCGGTGGCGAATCGAGCGAAAACCTCGGCCGGAGCGGGTTCGATCTCGCGCCGGTAAGCGGCGAGTGACTTGCGACGCAGTCGTCGCAGAACCTCGACATCTATCCATTCGTGTCCCGAACCGCCGGGCCTGAACTCGCCTTCGATGACGCGACCATCGACCTCCAGTCGATCCAGGGCTTGATCCACGACTGCGGTGCCGAGCCCGAGCCGCGTCGCCACATCGGCCGGAACAAATGGCCCATGCGTCCTTGCGAATCGAGCCACCAGGTCGCCGATCGGATCGTCGACCGGCTCGAGGAACGCGAGCGGAACCCCGTGGGGAACTGCCGCGCCGAGTGCATCTCTATAGCGCCCTGCATCCTCGATCGCGATCCATCTCTCTTCGCTCGAGATCCGCAAGCGGATCGCACGGCTCGCCGACTCGAGCTCTTCGAACCAGCCCGCGACTGCACCCGGAACCGAACTGCGGGCCTGGGCTTCTTCCAGTGCCAGGTCCCCGATCATGCGCAACGCATCGTGAAGTCCATCATGGTTGCGGACCTTGCGGTTGTCGGTGAGGAGCTGCAGCTCGAGCTCTATCTCGGTTAACGCATCTCCATCGAGAAGCTCTCGCAACTCCTCGCGCCCCATGATCTCTGCGAGCAGCGAGCGGTCGAGGGACAGCGCCTGAGCTCTCCGCTCCGCGATCGGCGCGTCTCCCTCGTACATGAACGCAGCGACGTACGCGAACTGCAGCGAAGAGGCGAACGGCGAAGGCATCGAGGTTTCGACCTCGACCACCCGAACCTCGCGCGAGCGGATCTGGCTCATCAACTCGATCAGAGCCGGCACGTCGAACACGTCCTGGAGACACTCACGGAACGTCTCGAGCATGATCGGGAACGACCCATACTTCGAAGCGACCTGCAGGAGCTGCGCGCTCTTCTGGCGTTGCTGCCACAGAGGAGTTCGCTGACCGGGTCGCCGCTTCGGAAGCAGCAGCGCCCGAGCGGCGCATTCCCGGAAGCGGCTCGCGAACAATGCCGAGTTACCGACTTGGTTGACGACCGCTTCATGCACCTCGTCGGGGTCGAGCAGAACCGCGTCCATCGGCGGCGGCTCGTCTGTGTCGAGCACCCGGACGACGATCCCGTCGTCGGTGTACATCGTCTGCACATCGATACCCAGGCGCTCCTTCAGCCGCGCCTCGATCGACTGGGCCCACGGTGCGTGCACCGGAGCACCGAACATCGAGTGGATGCAGAGGCGCCAGTCCCCCAGCTCGTCGCGGAATCGTTCGATCACGATCGTGCGGTCATCCGGCAAGGCGTTCGTGGCTTCCTTCTGCTCCCGCAAGTAGTGGGTCAGGTTGTTGACCGCGTTCTCGTCGAGGCCGGCCGTTTCCAAACGGGTGCGCACGGTCTCCGCGTCGGAACTCTGGAGCTCCCTGACGAACCCTCCGAGGGCCCGACCAAGCTCGACCGGACGACCGGGGGCGTCCCCGTGCCAGAACGGCATCTTTCCCGGACGACCGGGGGCCGGTGACACGAGGACCCGATCGTGGGTGATGTCCTCGATCATCCATGTGGACGCACCCAGGATGAATGTCTCGCCCGGCCGGCATTCGTAGACCATCTCCTCGTCCAGCTCGCCGACGCGCGGACCTTTCTCGGTCGCGAGGTAGACACCGAACAACCCCCTGTCGGGGATCGTCCCGCCCGAGGTGACCGACAGACGCTGCGCATTCGTGCGACCCGTCAATACGTTTGTGTTCCGATCCCAATTGATCCGGGGCCGCAACTCCGCGAACTCGTCGGACGGATAACGGCCCGAGAGCATGTCGAGAACGCTCACGAGGCCCGCGTGAGGCAACTCGTGGAACGGAGCCGCCTTCTTCACACATGTTTCCAGCGCATCCACATCCCACTCGTCCATCGCCACCATCGCAACGATCTGCTGCGACAGGACATCGAGTGGGTTGCGCGGATAGTGGGTTTCCTCGATCGCTCCCACCTTCATCCGCTCGACAACGGCAGCGGTCTCGACGAGGTCGCCGCGAAACTTCGGAAAGAAGATGCCACGGCTCACCGCTCCGACCTGGTGACCGGCCCGGCCCACGCGCTGCAACCCCGATGCCACAGAATCCGGTGACTCGACCTGAACGACAAGGTCTACAGCGCCCATGTCGATCCCGAGCTCGAGTGACGAGGTAGCGACCACCGCCGGCAAACGACCGGCTTTCAGATCTTCCTCGATGATCATCCGCTGCTCCCGCGACACCGAACCGTGGTGAGCGCGCACGACTTCTTCCTCGGCCAGCTCGTTAAGACGTGAGCACAAGCGCTCCGACAAACGACGGGCGTTGGCGAACACGATCGTGGACTTGTGCTCGCGGATGAGCTCGAGCAATCGTTCCTCGACGTGCGGCCAGATGCTCGTTCGTTCCTCGATCCCGCTCGCCGAGCCGGTCTGCACCTCTCCCGTCGGTTCTCCCATCGCGGCCATGTCTTCGACCGGGACGACGATCTTCAGGTCCCAACGCTTCTCCGCCGCCGGAGCGATGACTTCAACCGGTTGCGAACCGCCGAGGAACCGAGCAATCTCTTCGTGGGGGCGAACGGTCGCCGACAAGCCGATGCGTTGAGCAGGCTTGGGCAGCAAAGCATCCAAGCGTTCGAGACTGAGAGCCAGATGCGCGCCACGTTTGCTACCGGCGACGGCATGCACCTCGTCGATGATCACCGTGTCGATGAACCGCAGGGCCTCGCGAGCCTGCGAGGTCAGCAACAGGAA
>DASQLQ010000161.1:0-2359 GCA_035629935.1 Actinomycetota bacterium | reverse complement strand
AACCTGCGCGACCGCATACAACGAGGCTCGGGCTTCGATGGTCACCGAAACGAACGGGAACCACACCGCGATGATCACCGGAGCCTACGGAGAAGATTCCGGCATCATCGCGAATGAGACATTCGATCGCGAAACAGGGGCAGCGATCGACCTCGACCAGCCCGCGCTCAACTTCGCCGAAACCCTTTTCGATCGGATCGAGACTCGCAAACCGTGGCTGACCACCGCCCTCGTCATGGGCAAAGGCAAGCTCACGAGTCTGTTCGACTGCACGCGCAACGAAGCAGGGGAGTGTGGTCCCAGCACTGCGAACCCCGAGGGCAGACAGGTCTCGCATCTCCCCCCAGATCTCGTCGGTGGAGCGACCACGTCGCCTTCCGATCAGGATCTCGATTGTCCTGCCGAGCCGGGCTCGGGCTCGGACTACACGCTCAACGAGTGCACGATGGGGGCCGCGCTGACGCTTCTGACTACCGAGGACCCCGACTTCACGTTCATCAACCTTCCCGAAGTGGACGCCATGTCCCACGTGTTCGGCGCTGGGAGCCCTCAGGCTCAGGCCGCCGTCATCAGCGCCGATCAAGAGGTAGGGCGTCTTGTGGATCAGCTCAAGGCGTCGAACAAGTGGCAGCACTCGATCGTCTTCTTGACGGCTGATCACAACTTCGGGGACACGGCTGCCAACCTCGTCGGCCGGATCGATCTGAGCCAGGTATTTGCGGGGGCCGGACCCTCTCCGTTCGCGGTCGTCACGCACAACGGATCTGCGTCCGTTTATCTCACCGAGCTGACAGATACGAGTGTGCCCTTGACCACGGAGCAACACGCGACCCTTGCTGAACTTCGTAAGAGAGCACTGGCCACCGAGGGGATCACCGAGGTTCTCTACCGGCGGCCCAATCCGAACGATGGTGTCGAGGACTTCACTATCGATTCGGTGCATCCGGAATGGAACCTCGACACCCCGCGAGCCGGCGAGCTGTTGATCACCGCAGCCGAGGAGTACGGCGTCCTGGATACAAGGCTGAACGACGACGCCCTGGTCGCCGGGCAGCACGGTCATCCCACCGATCGGCACATCCCCTTCTTCGTTCTAAGCGGAGGGAGTTACGTCGCGGACCAAGAGGTGACGGCTTCCGGGACGCCTTCCGAGGGGGACGACACTTCGGTTCTCCCCGAACAGGCCGAGAACGTCGACATCGCGTCGACCGTTGGCTGGATCTATGGAGTCGGGGCGCCGGAACAGAGTCGTGGCCGCATCCTGGAAGAGTCCTTTATCAAGAATCCGTTCCAGGCCCAGCAGGATGGCGACATCACCGAACCGTTGGTTAAACGATTGGCGATCTTCATCTTCGATCAGAACAACTCGATCACGCTTCACTGCTTGATCGACGTCACGACGTGCGGAACCCCCGTGCCGGCGGCCGCTGAAGACCCCGCCACCGTGACCAACCTCAAGGCGCTTGCCGCCGATGGTCTCTTCACGCGTTTCGGTTCGATCTCTGCGTGGCCGTCGGTGACGATGCCCAACCACAACACGGTCGGCAGCGGTGCCTATCCCGGTCACCACGGACTGATCAATAACCGCTTTTACCTACGCGAGGAGAAGACCGAAGAGGCACCGATCGACCCACAGGATCCGGCCAACCCCCTCTACATCGGGACGTCTCGCTACTTGGTGCCGGAGATCGAGACGTTGCATGAGGCCATCCACCGCAGTTTCGGAGACTGGACGCCCACGGATGGTCCCAGCGAAACCAACGCGTACACGGCGTCGGTCGATGAGCCTTCCGCTCGAGGGGCCGACTACGCGACGCTCGAACCAGATCAGTCTTACCCGGTGCCCAGCGACTACATCGCAACGCAGAATGCATCCGAAGGGGTCGCGGACACGACTCAGGACTGCGCGAGTGAGGACCCGGATGGATACGGCTTGGAAAGTACTCTGGATCATCAAGGGCAAACTCAGAGCCGTCGTCTGTACGAGGAAACCGCCAGGCATCCCGCCCCGAAGTATCTGATCCACAACTTCACGCTCACGGATGGGGCCGGTCATCACTTCGGTCCCCACACAACCTGTCAGATCGCTGCGTTCGCCGATTCGGATCGACGTCTCGGCCGGATCCTCGGAGCGATGGCCGACACGGGCTATCTAGGTGAGACTTTGATCGTCGTGACGGGTGACCACGGCGCGGAGAACCAGAACCTCGAGGCGCGCGGCCTTCCCTCCGACTTCTCCGAGGACCTGAACAAGATCAACGTCGCACACGTCATGGCGGACTGGCACGTGTATCTCCTTACCCTCGATGCACAAGTCACGCCGAAGCGGTTGAAGAAAGGGCGGAACTCCCTTTCGTTA
>DASQLQ010000160.1:0-8471 GCA_035629935.1 Actinomycetota bacterium | reverse complement strand
CACGGACGATGCTTTGGCACGAACCCTGGAGGCCCTGGACCTGACCGGGGACCTCAAGCGTGCGGGCGCAAACGTTCAAGAGATCTTCCACAACAACTTCACGGGAAGCAAGGTCGATTACTTCCTGCGTCGGACCCAGCGAACGGTCGTCGAGATCGAAGAGGATGGGGACGCGCTGGTCACCGCCAACATAACGCTCGAGAATCGTGCGCCGACAGAACCTAGCTCGTTGCTGATCAGGCCACTACTGCGTAAGTACCCGAACGGATACAACAGGATGACACTGAGCTTCTTGATGCCCCGGGACGCGGAGTTCGAAGACCTGAAGGTCGACGGAGCCGCTTCGTCTCCTCTACGCGGGCACGAGGTCGACTACCCGGTCGTTTGGAACATCGTGGATCTCCCGGCGGGGGGAACCAAGGAGGTCACGCTCACGTACCGGCTGCCGGGCGCTCTAGAGAACGGGCTTTTCTCCATGACCCTGTGGCCGCAAGCTCTGGTGCGTCCCGACAACTTTCGCTTCGAGCTCCGCGGCCCGGATGGGATGCATGCGGACGTTTTCCCTCGGCGACGATTGGTGAACGGCGCTTACGTCTTGACCGGTCGACTGTTCGGACCAAAGGAGATAACCGCAGAGCTCGGTCCATGAACGCGATCGTCTGACATCCCCATCAGGGTTGTGGCGAGGACCACAGACCCATCTGCGGCGGAGCCGTATCAATCGGGTGTCCGTCGTCGAACGATCGGAGGTACTCATGAGAACAAGGGCATCCCGCTGGGTGGCCGTTGGCGCACTATCACTGTTGATCCTTCAAGTGCTCGCAGTATCAGTCATGGCAAGAACTACCACCGTGGAAAAAGACAACACAGACAATCGGTTCGCGTTCGAGTACGAGGCCGGCTCTGGCGAGATCGAGTCGGAGACATCGAGCGAGCGCTCATCACGGAACGACAGCGTCTACTTCCGCGTGGCCGTCCTGGAAACCGAGGACAGCGGCTCCGGGCTTCTGGGCAGACTGACACTTCGCCTCGACGGCGACGACCACACCGTCTACGACGGGTGGTTCGACCTGCACGTCGAATCGGAAACGGGCGACGTGGCCTTCCACCGCACGAGGCCCATCAGCGTGCATCTCCGGCCGCAGCCCGGGCAGCGTCGGGCCACGCTTCGGTTCAGGCTCGATCTACCTTCGGGCGAGTACACGGCTGCCGGTTCCTTCGAAGCTCGAGACTGACCAAGTCTTCTTAGCTTCCGCGCTCCCCGGTGACAGGCTCGTCCGGCTTGTCATCGGGGCTCTGCGCGAGGTAAGCAGCCTTTTTCTTGTCGTCGCCTTCGACCCCGTACACGGCATCAGCCTGGTTCATCTTCTCGTCGAGCGTCTCCGCATCGACCTTCTCGGAGACTTCCTTACCTGACTCGTCGCGGTATTTGATCTCTTTCTCGTCCGGCATCTCGCGGCTCCTCTCTAGTTTTTGATCGGGTACCCAATACCCTTCCCAAAGCGGCGAGGTCCTATCCCTAAAGGACGGCGGGCCCCAATAAGGTGAGCGACCGTGGCCACCCCGGAACTGATCACCGCACGCGGTTTGACCAAGAGGTTCGAAGACCTCGTGGCCGTCGACACGATCGACTTCGACGTCCATCGAGGTGAAGCCTTCGGATTCCTAGGACCCAACGGGGCCGGCAAGACATCAACCATGAGGATGATCGGCTGCACCTCGCCGCCAACCGACGGCGAGCTCCGGGTCATGGGCATGGATCCGGTCTTGCAAGCATCCGAGATCAAGTCACGCATCGGCGTGGTGCCGCAGATCGACAACCTCGACACCGAGATCACCGTGCGAGAGAACCTCGAGATGTACGCGCGCTACTTCGACATCCCTCGCGCTGAGGCGCAGAAACGGACCAGCGAACTTCTCGATTTCGTGCAGCTCACCGAGAAAGCGGGCAGCCGCGTAGAGCCCTTGTCCGGGGGGATGAAGCGACGCTTAACGATCGCGCGAGCGTTGATCAACGAACCCTCTTTGATGCTGCTCGACGAACCGACCACAGGGTTGGACCCGCAGGCACGACACCTCGTCTGGGACCGCCTCTATCGACTCAAGCAACGCGGGGTAACACTCGTGATAACGACGCACTACATGGACGAGGCCGAGCAGTTGTGCGATCGGTTGGTCGTCATGGACAAAGCGAAGATCGTGACCGAAGGATCGCCGCGGCAGCTCATCGACAGATACGTGACCAAAGAGGTCCTCGAGCTTCGGATCCCCGACGAGGCACGAGACCGGCTCGCCAGCATCATCGACGGATTAGCCGACCGAGCCGAGTGGTTACCCGACCGGGTACTGCTCTACGCGAACGAGGGGGACTCGTTGCTGAAGGCCATCCACGACCGAGGGATCCCTACAGACAGCTCGCTCGTGCGACGAGCGACCCTGGAGGACGTCTTTCTAACCATCACCGGCCGCTCGTTGATCGAATGAACGCGACCAAGGTCGTCCATCGCAACTATCTGGTCTTCTGGAGAGGATGGAGGAGCAGCGCGGTGTTCTCTTTCCTGAACCCTCTGTTGTTCCTGGGTGCGATGGGTTTCGGGATCGGAACACTCCTCGGGCGAGAAAACATGGCCGCCTTCGGTGGTGTCGGCTACCTCGAGTTCTTCTCTACGGGGATGCTCGCGGCCACGTGTATGCAAAGCGCCACGTTCGCAGCGACATATCCCATCATGGCGAAGATCCGGTGGTACCGGAACTACGAGGCCATGCTTTCGACACCTCTCCAGGTCAGGGATCTCTTCTTCGGTGAGCTTGCCTGGATCTCGCTAACACAAGCGATCGTCGCGATCCCTTTCTTCCTTGTGATGGTCGCCTTCGGCGTGCCCGAAACCCCACTCGCCATCTTGGCGATTCCTGTCGCAGTACTCGTGGGCTTGAACTTCGGGGCAGCGGTGATGGCATACACGGCGACTTTGGAGTCCGACACTTCCTACAACTGGCTCTTCCGCTTCGTCATCACCCCACTGTTCCTCTTCTCCGGAACGTTCTTTCCCATCGATGATCTGCCTCGCTGGGCGGCGTCCATTGCGAACGCGATCCCGCTCTATCACGGGATCGAGCTCATCAGAGGGCTGACTTTCGGCGACTTGGAGCCCGGCGCGGCGGCGTGGCATCTCGCCTTCCTGGTCGTGTTCTTCGGCGTAGCAACAGCTGTTGGAATCAGAAACTTCCACCGAAGGCTCATTCCGTGATGACCAGCCGAGCGGCCGCGGTGAGAACGCCGCCTCCGTCGCTAAAACGCGCAGCGAAACTGATGCGACGCAACAGCATCGTCTACAAACATGCTTGGTCGGCGATCGTGAGTGGCTTCTTCGAGCCGCTTTTCTATCTCGGGGCGGTGGGATTCGGCGTTGGCCGGCTGATCGGCACCGTGGATTACGCGGGAACGGAGATCTCGTATGCCACGTTCCTGGCTCCTGGGATGCTTGCCGCGTCCACTTTGAACGGAGCGATAGGTGACGGGTTCTTCTGGCCCTTCTTCAAGCTCAACTATCAAAAGACCTACGACGGCATCTTGTGCACGCCGATGAACATCTCCGACATCGCCGTCGGCGAGATCCTGTGGGCGCAGGTGAGAGGAACGATCTATTCGGTTGGGTTCCTCGCCCTGATTCTCGGGATGGGACTGATCGATTCCTGGTGGGGACTGCTCGCGTTACCCGCTGCGATGTTGTCCGCAGGGGCGCTTTCGGCGGGGGCCATGATCCTCACCGGCATCACGCGCCAGATCACGGCGTTCGACAAGGTCATGAACCTGATCGTCTTCCCGATGTTCCTCTTCTCGGGGACTTTCTTCCCCGTCACTCTCTACCCGGATGCTCTGCAGCCGCTCGTGATGGCGACTCCGCTCTATCACTCAGCGAGTTTGATCAGAGCATTGACCACCGGCGTCGTCGGATGGGGGGTCCTGGTACACGTCGCCTACCTGGGCGTGATGTTCGCAGTCGCTAATGTCGTTGCGATCCGACTACTACGAGGACGTCTGATCGCGTAGAAATCACGCTGTCTGCAACAACCGATCAGATGAGCTCCGCAGGCGTATCAAGCCCCAGAAGATCAATCCGATCCAGATAACGGCGACGCTGATCACGGTGCCGTACCCAGCGAAAATCGCCCAAGTCGGGCCACCCTTGGCCTCGCGGAGAAGCAGTTTGGAATCCAGCTCCAACGTTGCCGACATGTTCGGCCTAGGAGCGAAACCGTGCGCCCCGACTTCCGGATCGGCGGGAAGGTAGATCGGTGTAGCGACCACCTGACTGCCTTTGGCCATGCGTACGAGCGTCTTCCATTCGCCACCGATCGGTACCGATGTGGCCGTTTCATATCCGCCATCTGTCGCTTCCAGCGGAGCAATGACCTGGTCTCCACCTTGCCACGCCATGATCTCGAACCAGTCGGCATCGTTGACTGCGTCGGCCGGCTCGACGGTCATGAAGACCTGAACCTGTTCCACCTGTTCCGGGGACGCCGCGGCAACAGCATCAGCAGGGATCAGACGCATCTCCGTTTGGATGGGCGCCCCAACCGTGCGGGGCAAAGGGATTGCCATGGCGATCACGAGAACCGCAAGCGCAGCAAAAACTGGGGCCTTGCCGATGGTTGGTACGTCCGGGCGCATCCACGCAGCGATCGCTCGGCCAAGAAGTGATGCGGCTATGGCCGCCACGCTCCCGAGCAGGATCGCGGGAAGCATCATCCTGAGCGGCCATGGATGGTAGTTCCACAGCTGGAGGATCAGGGATTCGCCGAACAACCCGATGGTGCCGATCCCGATCCCAGTAGCGACGGCATTCGCGAACGGGCGTTTGGCGAACAGGTGCGCGGTCGCCTCGACGACGACAGCGGTGAACAGATAGCTGGGGAATCTTGCCGGGCCCCGTCCGGCGATGATCAGCCCGATGTCGACCAGCCCACGGATGACTATGTAGTTGATCGCGACCCCAAGCGCGGACCAGCGGCCCAACAGATGGCGCGTGGCCACCAGGACCAGGCCCGAAGCGATCGCGATGAGGAGGGGATGGAAGAGCAACTGGAACTGCGGCACACCGAAGTCGAATTCCGCCTGATAGGCGCTTAAACCCACCAACATCGCGCCTCCGACACCGAACGCCAGCGCCTTGAAACCAACCGAAAACTCACCTTCTATGTGCCGACGTCCCTGAGCGAGCAACATGCCGAAGGCGAGTGGTGAGAGAGCCGCTCCACTGATCATCAATAGATGAGTCGGACCCCACGCGGTTACGTCTTGGCCGAAGAGACGGTGCCAGACATCGTCGAGGGGGAACCCAAGAGCTGCGAAACCACCGCAAACGACCAAGAGCGCGGCCCCCGGTGCCGTGGTCCAGCGCAGGATGCGGATGCCCGACGGAGCGCCCGCCTTCGTGTAGAGGCGATGAGCGAGCAACCCGCAGGCACCCACCCCGAGCAACCCGACGATGATCATCGTGTGGGGCAGGGTGAAGATCTGCTCGTCCCTGCCCTTCTCGATGTGCCATGTGACATCCCAGTAGTAGCCGAAGGCGGCGACCGCTAGATCGAGAAGTCCCACGACCGTGGGCAGCCACGCCCACCGGGGGATCCCGAAGAAATCATCTACTCGCTCCAACAGGTCTCCATTTGTCCGACTCTTTGCAGCCTGCACGCCCGCACCTCCGTAGCTGAATTTGTGGATACTCTAGGTATCAGATACCCTGGGTATCATGCGGACAAACCGGACGTCAAATCGACGCCACAGGAACGTGAGCCCCGAGACTCTCGCCCGCAAGGCGGCCAAGCGACAGCAGCTCCTCGACGCGGCCGACCGGGCGATCCGCCGGAAGGGCCCAGAGGTCTCGATGAACGAGATCGCGGCCGAGGCCGCTACCGCAAAACCGGTCCTCTATCGATACTTCGGAGACAAGGGCGGGCTCTATCAAGCCGTTGCCGAGCGTTACGTGCAGCTCGTGATGACTGCGGTGCGCGAGGCGATGCACGAAGACGCCGACGCCAGAAAACGGCTGACTGCGGCGATCGACGCATATCTGGGACTCGTCGAATCCGAGCCTGAGATCTACCGCTTTCTCATGCACCGCGCGGTGAACGAACGAGCCGAGGCCCAAGCGACGGTTGCCGACTTCATAAGGCAATTGGGGGCCGAAGTGGCCTCCGTGCTGGCAGAGGATCTAAGGCGCGCCGGGCTCGACGGACATGCTGCCGAGCCATGGGCCCGCGGGATCGTCGGCATGGTGCAGGTATCGGGTGACTGGTGGCTCGAGAGCAGGTCCATGACACGCGAGCGGATGGTCGACCACCTCGTCAACCTCCTATGGCGCGGTTTCGCCGGACTCGAAGCTCCGGCGATGCGTCAGGCGACCTAGCCCCTCCGCGGCCTTTCGACGCTCGAAGCTTTGTAGTAGCCGTCACCTTCGAACACGGCCTTCACGACCTCAGATTTTCTCTTGGGGCCTTTCTTAGTAAAGGTGGCAACGGCGTTACCGGATGCATCCGTGACGGCGGTAGCAACCTCGCCACCGTTGAGCAGGAAGCGAACGGTGCGGCCGGACAAACCGGTTGCGCTGTCGGCGTCCGTCAGCGTCGCCGAGACCGTTGAAGTGTCCCTCTGGGTCGCGACCGCAAGATCCAGAACCGAGTCGTCCTCGGTCACTAAGAAGGAAGCAGCATCGATCGCCGGGCTTATCTCGTCGCTACGACCTCCGTAGGTGACCGACACAGACCTCTCGCCCGGGGCCTCGTCGACCGGGACGGTTGCGGTCGCAACTCCCTCCGAGTTGGTCACGCCAGAGACGGTCGCGCCTCCCAGAGAGAACGTCACCGTTTCACCCGACAACGGATGATCGCGGTGCCCAGTCAGTTGCGCTTCCAGGACCGCAGAATCGGAGTACTGCGCCGATGTCGCCGAAGCAGATGTGAAGTGCAGCGAGCTAGGCGCGGCCCCCACGACACCGTCGGGAGCGATCGACACGGTGTGAACACCCGAGGGGATCGTGACCTCGGCAACGCCTTCCGACAGCGACACGGGAACGGGTTGACCGTCGACCGTGATGGTCGGGGCCGCGCTCCAGCCGCCATCGAGACGCAGGGCGAGCTCTTCGTTCAGTGCGTGAACCGTTCCGAGGATCTCTTGCCCGACGTCGAGGCTCATGCGCTCGAGGTCTAGCTGAACGCCTTTGGCATCGAGCAGCGTGATCTCGAACGCGTTCTGTGTAGCCGGTGCCCCGCTGGGGTCGTCGAGCCATTGCAGACCGGTCACCACGTAGGGACCGGTTTGACCGGGAGCCGTCGGTGCCGCGGTATCCGGCGCCACTATCTTCGGCACCTCGGAGATCGCGAGCGACTTACCGTCGAACAGTGCGTTCGCGGTGGTGTCGTTCGCCGGAATCAGGCCGGACATCCAGTAGGCCGAATCGAAGTCGAAGTCGAGCGCCGCCCCGTTCGACTGCACCTCCTCGGTCGCGATCTCGAAAGGCATGTCTCGAACGTAGGTAACACGTTGCGGATTCTCGGGCCGAGCGAACGAGTGCATGTAGCTCGCCGCTTCAGCCCACTGGTCGGCGATCGGGTGGCTGTAGTGCTCGTAGCCGGGCGAGAGGTAGTACCGGTAGCGGTATCCGAGAACGGCCAGCCTCTCCGTCTGTCGCGTGACACCCGAAACGGGAACCAACTCATCGTCGGTGCCGTGAAGGATCGCCATTGGGACGTGGCGCGCGTTCTCCAGCAACTTCAGGGTGTGCTGGTCGCGAGGGCGACTGCCGTTCGCCTCGATATAGCAGGGCGTGTAGTCGTCGAACTTGAAGTCATCGCAACCCTCGAAATAGGGGACGCCGGTCCACGCACCCTGCGTGACGGGCCCGGCAACCGGCGACGCTGCGGCGAAGCGATCCGGGTAGAGAAGAGCCAGTAAGTAGGAGCCCCATCCACCCATCGAGTGGCCGGTCACATACACGTGATCGCGATCGATGACGAAGGTATCGAAGACGTCCTTCCAGACCTGGAGGATGTCGACGTGCCCGCGACCCACATACCAGGTCGAGCTGCCGCGTCCGGAAGGCGCAACGACGATCGAGTCCCTGTCCTCGCCGAACTGCTTGAAGACCTTGGGAACGACGGCCGCGCCGCTGTGCGCGCTGCCGCCACGCCAATGGAGCCACCACTGCAACGGCGCCGGTTCGGGGGCCTGGTCGGGGTCGGTGGCATAGGAGCTCGGAAGGAAGACGCCGTAGTGCTGGAAGATGCCGTCCTGTCCACGCTCGCTCGGCACGCCTGTCGCAGGATCAGAAACGAAGATCCTGTCGTGATACCCGGGACCCGGCACGTACTCCTGGGACGTGCCGGCAGCTAGCAGACCGGTGTCGAGAGAAGTGAAGAAACCGTCGATCGATCCGGAGTGGAGGGCCAAGGCTTGATCGCGATCGAAC
>DASQLQ010000159.1:0-12950 GCA_035629935.1 Actinomycetota bacterium | reverse complement strand
AATCCCCTGGAGAAAGGAATCTGTTGTTAGGGAGAGCGTTGTTGTGGGGTTCCGAGAAGACGCGCATCAAGCGCATGGTCACGGAGGGCAAGTGGGGCCGCCGCGTGGTCGATCGTTTCGTGGCCGGCGACCAGCTCGAAGATGCCGTCCGCGTGATCCAGGGCCTCAACGCCAAAGGGATAGGGGGGATCCTCGACCTCCTCGGTGAAGGGGTCAGCGATCCCGGCGGAGCTCAGGCCGCGGCCGACGATTATCTGGCTTCGATCAAACGCGTCGGCGAGACGGGGATCGATACGACCGTGGCCATCAAGCTGACCCAGCTCGGCCTGTCCTTCGACAAAGGTGCCTGCATCGACCACATGCGCCTCTTGGTGGCCGAAGCACAGGCTCTCGGAACCACGATCGAGATCGATATGGAGCAGTCCGCCTACGTGACCGACACGATGGACGTCTTCCGCTTATTGCGAACCGACTTTACCGACCTCCGAATGGCGATCCAGGCCTATCTGAGGCGCACTCCCCTGGACCTCGAGGGGCTGATCGACATCCCACCCAAGATCCGCCTCGTGAAAGGTGCCTATGCCGAGGATCCGGGGATCGCTTTCCAGAAGGGCCACGAGATCGACCAGCAATACAGGTTCCTGACCGAGTGGCTCTTCAGGAAGGGAACCGTCCCGGCGATCGCGACCCACGACACCCGTCTGATCGAACACGCACGGGCATCGGCTGAGAGAAACGGCAAAGGGCTCGCGGACTTCGAGGTCCAGATGCTCTATGGCATCCGACGAGAGTTGCAGGAGAAACTCGCGAACAGCGGTTACCGCGTGCGCGTTTACGTGCCGTTCGGTTCGGCTTGGTACGAGTACCTGATGCGACGGATGGCGGAGCGCCCGGCAAACATCAGATTCTTCTTAAGAGCGATGGCCCGCGACTAAATCAAGTCGGTAATAAAAGTAGGCCTCAGGAACTTCGCTCGACATTCCTCGTGCACTTCCCCACACACGAGGCCTACCGAAACGAAGCTACTGAGGCCTATTGTCTCGAGGAACACTGTGACGACCTTGCGACCGTCCGGCACCTCGAGACTGCAGGAAGATAGCGACGGTGGCGCAAACGTGCAACACCGCGAAAGGTGACAGGGCAACAAACAACCAGGTCAGCGACTCGAAACTTTTTTTGAACTTTCTTCGCGAGTTGCAGTTGTCTAACTAGCCGTCAACATGTGCAGGCTTCGGGAAACTGCTCACGCACCAAACACTCATAGAGCTCAAGGAAAACTTCCGCGGTCTTCTTCCAAGAGAACGACTCCGACCCTGCACGCGCAGCGCGACCGAATTCGGCTCGCAGTTCGGGATCGTCCAACAACACCTTCAGTCGAGCAGCGAGTACCGACGCATCGCGATCGTCGATCAAGAAACCTGTATTCCCGTCCTTGACGAAATGCGGCAGTCCACCGACACGCGCTCCGACGACGGGGAGTCCGCATGCTTGTGCTTCGAGTGCTGCAAGTCCGAACGACTCCGAGTGCGAGGACACGATCAAACAATCAGCGGCCTGGTAATAAAGCGGCAACCGCGCGTGAGGCTGTTGCCCGACGAAGTCGACGCGTCCTTCGAGACCCAGATCGTTTGCGATCGATCGCAGACGAGCCGCCTCCTCCCGGCCGCGGGGTCCGCTGGCCCCCCCTACGACAAGAAGCCGGGCCGCGGGTGAACCCTCCAACCGGGCCAGGGCCTCGATGGCCAGATCCATGCCCTTCAGCGGCTGGATCCGCCCCACACACAGCAGGATGGGCTCGTCACCCAGGCCCAGCTCCGCCCTTGCCGGGCCCCGGTCGCCGGGCTCGAATACCTGGTGATCGACCCCCGGTGGGAGGACCTTCAGACGCTCTGTGGCGGCTCCATAGAGCCCGGCCAGTTGATCGCTCTCCTCCTCCGTCGATGCGATCAGCACGTGCGCTTCGTCGATCACATCGGACTCGCCCCGCAAGCGCTCCTCCGGCTCGGGGTCGTCACCGGGCGCCAACCATCGGTTCTTCACATGACCCAACGTGTGATGCGAGTGCACCATCGGTATCCCCCACCACGCGCTGAGCTGCACCGCGGCAAGTCCCGACTGCCAGTAATGAGAATGCACTAGGTCGTAACGAAGCCGCTGCGAGATGGCGAAGTTACGGATGCCGATAGCGAACTGATCGATGAAGGCCTCTTGCTCGGCCTTGGGAAGATCTTCGTGCGGTCCCGCTTCGATCGACATGCAACGGATTCCTTCCGCCAGTGACGCAACCCGCGGCAGGTCACCGGTGGCACGCGTGAAGATGTCCGTCTGGATTCCTTGATCCGCCAGCGCCGAGGCCAGCTCCCTTATGTAAACGGTCATCCCTCCAGCGTCGCCCGACCCGGGTTCGATCAATGGCGAGGAGTGATACGAGAGAACCGCTACGCGAGCCACGCCGGCCATGACTAACCCTTTCTCATGACGCGCACGTTGTTGAGAGGCAGAGGCCTGCCTCCGAATTGATACTTGTATCTCTCAGGCCCCCGCAAGAAATCGAACTGTTTGACCCCCCGCTCGATCGCGTCCTCGATCAGATGTGAGACGAGGATGTAACCCGGCGACAACCGAGCAACGGATTGCTCGTAGGCCGAGTTGTACAGATAGAAAGAGTTGTCCAGCTGAAAGCTGAACGTCGCGGCGATCGGTTTGTCGGCCACCTCGAGCACGTCGAGGTGCAGCCACCCCAACGGCATGAAGCACTCCGATATCCGTTGGAAGAACTCGACGATCTCGTCCCCCATGAAGCGGCCCTTGTGGCCTTCGGCTTGCTTATGCATCGCGACGAAGCCCCTCAGATCTGTATCGAGGGTCTCGGCCGTTGCGGTCCGGAACCTCGCGTCGGGATGATCGCGACCGAGACGTCTCCGCTTGCGTCGCAATTCGTGTCGTTCCTTCTTGTCGAGATGTTCGACGTAGGTCTCCCAATCAGCGGCCAACGGGAGGATCGCCGTGGTCTCTTCCTGATCGAGCCTGAACTCGAACCCGTGACGATCGGAATGGTCGACCAGGAACTCGGCGAAGCCGAGAGGCACCGGCATGTTGTGAGCATCGAATTCGTCCCACTCGACCTCGGTGGTGTCGAGCCACCGAACGAGAGCCTCGGCAACCTCGTCCCGGTCGTCCAGCGAGCAGATCGGGCCCAGGTAGTCGGTCAGGTCGATCCCGCCGTTGAAGCGAAGGATCTTCCGACCGTCTTCGAGCTTCCGATAGAGGGGAACGATGGCCACCAGTTCCGAGCCTCGAAACATGGTGAGCACGAAGAGGTCCTTGCCCGCCCCGAACTGCTCCCACCACAGGCGCTGCCATTCAGGGGTGGCGAAGATGTGACTGTTGGGGTCACGCGCCAGTAGGCCCGGCCATTCGGGCAGGCCAAAACACTTCTCGTCGCAATCGACGCGGACGTCTAACGCCATGGTGAGCGGCACAGTAGTGGAAACCCCCAAGAGGGCCGACTGATTCCAGAGCCCTTACCCAGAAACCAGAAAAGGGACCCCGAAGGGCCCCTTTTCGATCATCTTGAAGCTGCTTAGGAAGCTTTGGTAGCAACCTTGCCTGCAGCGGAACGGGTGGCCTTTGCGTTCGCACGCACGGCCTTGTTCACGCTCGTCGCAGCGGCCTTCACCTGGGTGCGGGCCGTCTTGCTCTGCTTCTTGAGCTGTGTGCTGGACCCGGAGGTGCTTGCCTGCAGGGTCTTCGCCACACTCGTGGCAGCGGACTTCACCTGCGTGCGAGCGGTCTTCGTCTGCGTGATCGCCTGCTTGGTCGGGGCGGAGTTCTTGACCCGGGTCGTCAGGCTCTTACCGCGCTTCACGAAGTCCTTGTAGGTCTTCTCGGTCGACTTGCGGCTGGGGAAGGAAATCCCACGGATCGTGTCGACGGTCTTGTCGACCGAACCGATCGCCGCGTAGAAGAGCTCTTGCGTATTCGCCATCCTCGTCACCTCCTTCTCTACTTTCGTAGTGATCTGCTATGCCTCGCTGATCTCTTGCACCGAAGCTGCACGCTCGTGCGGCGGCGTGTTGGATTCGACGTAAGAGCGGTAGTGATCTACCAGTGCCTGTTTCTGTCGTTCGGTGATCGCCGAGTCCTTCAATATCTCGGCCACCAGGTCGTGCTCCCGGTTCTCGTCGAGGATCCCGGCTTGCACGTAGAGGGTCTCTGCCGAGATCCGCAACGCCTTTGCGATCTGCTGAAGGATCTCCGCAGACGGCTTTCGCAATCCACGCTCGATCTGTGACAGGTAAGGGTTAGAGATCTCGGCCATATCGGAGAGCTTCCTCAGCGAGAGACGCGCCGAACGACGCTGCTCCCGTATGAAAGAGCCCAACTGCTCGAGCTTCATTCGGCCTGCCACTGTCCTACTCCTTTACCCTTCTAGCTAGCTGTTATAACCCATTTGTTTAACTGTTGCAAGCAGAGCACAAAGTTGCTTGAGATGGACTCAAATGGGGCAAACTGGTATGAAATAGGAGGGATTTGACTACTCAACGTAGTCAGACCTTTACGCGGTGCAGGTGGGCGGGCTAATCTGGAGAAGGTAATCCCATGACTTTCTTGGGTCGAAACGGTAATCGGCTAACCCCCGTCGTCGGGGTTGGTCTGGCGGCCATTGTGGCGACGTCACTTGTGACCTTGTCTCTGCTTGCCCAAAGGATCGGCGGGGGCCCAACCCTTGGTGCACCCGTGACACCGCGCAGCATCAGCAGCGCGCCCGCGGCGCCCATCCAGTTGTCCGAAGGACAAACAGGTGGTGGGAACCAGCCGGGCGCGCCCGGCAATGCAGTGGCCTTGGGCGAACCGCCTCCCCCCTTCGGGGACGCCGTCCTCGGCACCCGCTTCGGTCCCGACACCCCGTCGGTCTCTAACGCCGCGTCTCCACCTCCGTTCGTTGCTCCCGCACAACCCGGTCCAGGGAACGGGCCTGGGAATCAACCGGGCGGTGGAAACGCGCCGGGCGACGGGAACGGCAACCAGCCGGGCAACGGATCTGGTGGCGGCGATGGAGACGGCAACGGCAACGGGGATGGAAACGGGAACCCGGGCGGTCAACCGAACAATCCTCCCGACGGGGAGCCGAACAATCCACCGGACAACGAGCCCGGCGACGGCGACGGTGGCGGAGGTGACGGCGACTTCGACAACAACGACCGGGACGATGACGATGACGATGACGACAACGATGGTGGCGGTGGCGGTGGTGGTGGCCGTCCGGCGGTTCGCCCCGATGTCGGTGGCAGCGACGAAGACTCGGACAAAGATTCAGATGGGGACGACTGCGAACCGCACAACAACGGAAACGGTAACGCCTACGGTCACTGCAAGGACAAGGGCCCTTTCGATGACGACGATGGCGACGACTCGTCGGATCGTTCCGGCCTAGATCGTCAACCGGCGCGCGAGGAAGAAGACGGGGACGATGACGGCGAGCGTGATGGCGATGATGAGGACGACGACAGCGGTGCCAGCGATGACGGTAGCCACGACGACAGCGGTGGCAGCAGCCACAGCAAAGACAAGAGCAGCGGGCACGGCTAGGGCTTTCTAGCGGCCCATGATGGCGTCGGAGCTCGCCTCGCCTTTCGTGTAACGACTCACCAATTCGGCTTGGATCTGATCGAGCACCTCGTGAAGTTTGGTGCGTTGCTCGGACAACTTCTTTTCGTAGTCTGCGAGCGAATCGATCAGCTTCTTGATCTCTTCCGGCTCCATCACGAGAAGCTCGGCCAGGGTTCGGCCCCCGGAAACTTCATCGATCCGCCGCCGAGGCCCTCCTGCGTTCTCGGGCACGGACAGGTCCGGTGCCCGGTTCGGCATCGGCGAGTTCTCCTCCCGGCTCTCGGCCGCCAGGATCTCGGGAAGCCGGCTGATCACGTCCTCGGCCTTCCCCGCCCGATGGTCGAGCTCGGCCGACAGCAGGTCCATCCGCGCGTGACACATACGGCGCTCGTAGGAGACCTCGTTCTCGAGCGCAACGCAGTCGTCGCGCATCGACTTGAGATCCTCGACCGAACGCTCCGTCAGACCCTCGAGGTATTTAGGGTCGTCGATCACATCGGACTTGCGGCGCTTGTGCTCTGCCATCGTCTGAGAGTATCGCGGCGATTAAATGCCGGCGCTATAGCTCGAGGATGTTGCGGGCCTGCTCGGGCGTAGCGATTGGGCGCCCGTTAGAAGTCGCGATCGCAGCGACCTGCTCGACGAGCTCCCGGTTGGAGGTCGCCAAACGCCCCGGCTCCAGGTAACGAACGTCCTCGAATCCGGTTCGGATGTGCCCCCCGGATGAGGCCGCGGCGACGGCCACGGGTTGGTTGTTGCGCCCGATGCCCGTAGCACTCCACGTCGCCTCTTCGGGCAGCTTGGAGGCCAGCCATTGGACCGAATCGCTCCACGCCGGCATCGCGCCGGGAACCCCGAGAACCAGGTCGTAATGACGGTGGTGATCGCTCTCGTACTCCCGGTAGACGCGGTCGGCGGTGGCGATCATCCCTGCGTCGAATATCTCGAACTCGGGTAGCACGCCAACCTCTAACTCCCGTTCGTAGATGCGGGTGATGAGGGGCAGGGGGTTCAAGAACACTTCGTCGCCGAAATTCACGGTTCCTGTGGTGAGGGTGGCCATCTCGGGCCTTAGCTCCAAGGGAGCCAGACGAGCCTCAGGACCGTCTGACACCGCTCCTCCGGTCGTGAACTGAACGATGAGGTCCGATGCCTCCCGGATCGCTTCGTGGGCAGCACGGAAGCGCTCGACGTCCATGGTCGGTCGACCCTCTGGGTCGCGGACGTGGAGGTGATAGATCGAAGCGCCGGCTTCGGCGCACGCCGCGGAATCGACGGCAAGTTGCTCGGGAGTGATCGGCAGGTTCGGTTGCTGCTCGAGAGTGAGCTCGGCCCCCACGGCCGCCACAGTGATGATCAGGGGGGTGGTCATCCCCCAGTGTTAACAGAGGGATGCCACTAACGGATAGGGGTTCACTGCAGCGCCCCCACCTGGGTGGTACTCGAAGTGAAGATGCGGCGTGCCGGCGGCATTGCCGGTGTCACCGAGGGTGGCGATCTGCTGGCCCGCCTCCACGTGTCCGCCGGAAACCAGGTTCTCCTGGTTGTGCATGTAGTAGTAGGCGTTCCCATCGTCACCGGACAGGAAGAGCATGTTGCCTCCGCTCCCGTCGTAAGCCGCGTACGTGATCGACCCCGAGGTAACCGCCACTAGAGGTGTTCCGTAGCTGCCCATCATGTCGACACCCTGGTGCGTGTGGCCGGCTCGCGGGGCGCCCCAGGAGTCGGTGAACGAAACCGGTCCGGCAACGGGACAGAACATGCCGTCGGTCGATCGCAACACGGGGAGATTCGCGCTCGACGCTGGAGCCTCGGCCGAAGCCGGAGCCAGACGTCGCGTGAGACGTTCGTAATCGCCTTTGACCTCGGCGAATTGCGTTTGGAGTCGTTTCGATTCATCGAGCACACTCTCGGAAGCACCTGCAAGCTCGGCCCTTTGGATCGCTAGTTCGTCGTTGAGGTGATCCAGTTCGGCTTGCGAACGAGCGAGCGAAATGAAGATGCTCGAGTCGTCCATGGAAACGTGCGAGAGAGCCTCGGCACGGTCCATCACCTCAGGGAGGCTTTGGGCATCGAGGAGAGTGGCGACCATCGTCGACGTGCCCGACTTGTAAAGCTCTTTCGCCCGCTTAACGACCTCGGACTGCAGCTTGGCTTCGCGCGCAGACAGTGAAACCAACCGGGTCCGGATCCCTTCGATGCGTGTTTGGACATTGTCTTTCTGCGTGCGGAGTTCCTCGATACGCGCCGTCGTGGCGTCGAGGCGTGACTGGATCGAATCCATCTGCTCCTTCAGTTCCCCGGTCGAGCTACCCGCGGTCTCGCTACCAACGGCCCGGCCGGTGAAGACCGACGCAACGTTGACGACCAGGAGCAGAGAGATGACCGCGACCTTCAAGAACAGGGGCAGCCAACGACGGGAATCTTGTGGTGGACGATCCTGGAGCTCGGGCTCGGTGGGGTCGCCGAGTAGGCCCTTCTCTTCGGCAACACGCTCTTTGACGAGCATCGCTGCTGAGATGAGAAGGACGGCTCCCGCTACTATCCGGCCCGTCCGGATGCCGCGTGATCGCATTGCGGCGGGTGACGCTAGCACAGGTGAAGTTTTCCCGGTCTGGAGCAAAAGTCCTGCTCACGGCCTGTATCGAATCGGTCGCGCAGCGTAAGAAAAGTCCTATCCTGGGGCTATGCGTGGGGTAGAGGACTACCTCGAAGAAGCAAAAAGACTCGAAGAAGACGGCGAACGGGTCACGGCAACGGTTATCGCCCGGACCCTCGAGGTCTCCCTGCCCTCGGCCTCGGAGATGCTCAAACGCCTGGCGGGAGAGGGGTATCTGAGCCGCGAGCAGGGCGGGTCGATCCTGTTGACCCCCGAGGGCCGCCGGCTGGCCCACACGATGCTCAGGCGCCACCGATTGGTCGAATGTCTGCTCGTCGACAAGCTGGGGATGGCTTGGTACGAGGTTCACGGCGAGGCACACAAGATCGAGCATGCGATCTCGGCCCGTGTCGAAGAAGCGATGGCGAAGTCGCTCGACTATCCCGACTACTGCCCCCACGGTCATCCGATCTGCCCCGTCGATCTGCGCGAGATGACGCGTCTGACGGAAGTCGAGCCGGGGGCTGGAGGAGTGGTGGCGCAGATCTCCGAAGTCAAAGAAGACGTCCTGCCGTACTTAGATCAGATCGGTCTTCGCCCCGGCGTGCAGCTGAGCGTGAAGGAAGTCGCTCCCGGCGCGGGCCCACTCACGGTCGAGACCGAAGAAGGCATCGCGTCACTCGGCCACGACCTCGCCGCGATCGTCCGAGTCACCCCAGTCACCCTGCTGTAGCCGCGCTGGACGCTGGCGCTCCGATCTAGATAGAGCGGCCGATAGCCGATCCGACCCACACGGCTACGAGTCCGAAGACAACCGAGGCCAGCACGTTCAAGGCAGCGAGCCCCAATGAATGCGTCTCGCCGAACTCGTAAGTCTCCAGCGCGAACGTGGAGAAGGTCGTGTAGGCGCCGAGGAATCCAACGGTCACGGCGACACGTACGTCCGGATGGATGGCGAGACGATGAGCGAACATCGCCACCAACAACCCCAACACGAAGCACCCAGAGACATTCACGATAAAGGTGCCCCAAGGGAACGTCTCTTCGGTTCTGCTCACGAGACCGGCCACGCCGTAGCGGGTCAGAGCACCGAAGAAACCGGCGATGCCAACGAACAGCGCTGTGCGCACTACAAACCGTAGGTCCCGCCGATGATCTCTTTCATGATCTCGGACGTGCCGCCCCCGATAGGGCCGAGGCGCGCGTCGCGCAGGGCACGTTCGGCCGGGAACTCGGTCGTGTACCCGTAGCCTCCGTGGATCTGCACGCACTCGTCCGCCACGTGGAACGCGAGCTCGGTTGCGTAGAGCTTCGCCATCGATACCTCACGGATCGGGTTCTCGCCCGCGGCGTAGAGACGTAATGCGTTGTAAGTCATGGCTCGTGCGGCTTCGAGCCGCGTTGCGATGTCTGCGAAGCGATGGCGCCACACTTGGAACTTTCCGATCGGACGACCGAACGCTTTGCGGTCGAGCGCATATTGCTTGGAGATCTCGTAGATGCGCTGAGCTCCGGCTACCGCGCCGAGCGCCATGATCAGACGTTCCCAGGCGAAGTTGTTCATGATCGCTTTGAACCCGTTGCCCTCACCGCCCAAGCAGTTGGTTTCTGGGATCCGAACGTCGGAGAACGAAAGCTCACCGGTCTGACCCGAGCGCCACCCGAGCATCCTCAGCTTCTGGGCCGAGTAACCGGGAGTGTCCGCATCGACGACGAACAACGTGATCCCCTCGTAACCGGAGTCCGGTTGCGTCTTCGCGGCAACGACGACGAAGTCGGCCCACGCCCCGTTCGTAATGAACGTCTTCGTTCCGGAGATGACCCAATCACCGCCGTCCTTCCGGGCCCGGGTCTGGATGTTGGCGACATCCGATCCCGTGTCCGGCTCGGTAACGGCAAGAGCACCGACGATCTCGCCCGTGAGGGCAGGGGCCAGCCAGCGTTGCTTCTGCTCGTCGCTGCCGAAGTTGGACACGTAAAGGGTTGAGAGATCCTTGTGGGCACCGAGACACGCCGACACTCCACCGGACCCGCAGCCGGCGAACTCTTCGGTGACCACCGCGTCGGCGAGGAAATCTGGGCCGGAGCCGCCGTACTCCTCGCCGTACTTCATCCCGAAGAAGCCGAGGCCGCCGATGCGCGGGAAAACGTCCTTGGGGAACGCCTCTGCCTTCTCCCATTCCTCGGCGTGTGGCAACAACTCTTTCTGGACGAACGCTCGAACGGCCGTGCGCAACTCCTCGTGCTCTGGTCGGAAGAGTTCGAAGTCGTCCGCCGTCACGCCCTGCGTGTCGGGACGGATGGGCGAGCTGACGGCGGCTTCGTCGACTTTCAAAATCCCTCCATCTTTCCGATGACGTCACGCATGACCTCGTCCGTACCGCCCCCGATGCGGATCAGTCGCGAATCACGCCAACCGCGCTGGATCGGGAACTCCATCGAATAGCCGTAGCCGCCGAAGATCTGCATGGCTCGATCGATCGTGCGCCACGCAACCTCGCCGGTGATGAGCTTCGCCATCGAGATCTCGCGCACCGGGTACTGGCCCTTGTTGACCTTCCACGCGGCCGTGTAGACGAGCTGCTGCGCGGCCTCCACCTCGGTCGCCATGTCGGCCAGCATGTGGCGGACGGCCTGGTGCTTACCGATCGGTTTGCCGAAGGTCTCGCGCTGCTTCGAATAAGCCAACGCAGCTTCGAACGCACGCTTCGCGCCGGCGATCGAACCGGCCGCACCGATCAAGCGCTCCCCCTGAAGCTCCCACGAGATGTTGTAGAAACCTTCGCCCTCTTTCCCGAGGATCGCGTTGTCGGGAACGAACATGTCCGTGAAAGAGATCTCGGCGGTGTCGGAGGAATGCATCCCCAGCTTTTCGAGCGTGCGGGCGACCTCGTAGCCGGGCGTGTCGGTATCGACGATGAACAAGCTGTGTCCCGCGTGGCCGGCGTCCTTCTCGGTCTTGGCTACGAGGGTCATAGCGTGGGCGCGTCGCCCGTTCGTAATGAAGATCTTGCGACCGTTAATGACCCAACCACCGTCGACTTTCTTGGCGACGGTCTCGATCGCTTGCACGTCAGACCCGGCGTTCGGCTCGGTGATCCCGAGACAGAAGATCAACTCGCCTTTGATCGCGGGGACGAGGTAGCGCTCTTTCTGCTCCTCGGTGCCGAACTTGTGAACGGGCGGGACCGCCATGTCGGTTTGGACTGCAACTGCCATCCCGACTCCGCCGGAGTTGCAACGGCCCATCTCTTCGGCCATGACGATGCTGCACATGTAGTCACCGCCGCCACCGCCGTACTTCTCCGGATAGGACAACCCCAAGAGCCCCATCTCGCCCAACCGCGTGAAGACGGAATCCGGGAAGTCCTTGTTTTCCTCCCACTCCTGGGCATGTGGGGCGAGCTCTGATTCCACGAAGTCACGGATCGACTTGCGCAGCAGCTCGTGCTCTTCAGAGAAAGGCCAGCGCGGCATAAGGGCCACAGCCTAAAGAAAAACTAGCCACCCGATGTGGCGGATGATGAAGGGCGTGAAAGTGGAACGTTTCGCCATGGTCCTGCTGCTGCTCCTGGGGGCCTGCGGAGGAGCCTCGCAGACAGACACGGCCGCCCCACCGAGCGAGGCTCCGGCGACCGGAGCCAAGGACAGTGGGGCCCCACGAAACAGTGTTCCCTACGCGGCCCCCGATTTCCGAGTGACCACCTTCGACGGGTCGACCTTTCAGCTGAAGGAGCAGGCGGGCACGCCTGTCGTTCTGAACTTTTGGGAGTCGTGGTGACCGCAATGCCAGGGCGAACAGCCCCACCTCAACCAGTTGGCTGAGAAGTTCAACGGAAAAGTGACCTTCATCGGGGTGTCCAATAACGACACGGTCGAGGACGGCAAGGAGTACGTGGAGATCTTCGGCGTCCCCTACGCGATGGCGCACTCGCCCGAGGTGTGGGATCTCTATGGCGTCCCCTACCAACCGGTGACGATCGTTCTGGACGAGAAGGGGGCAGAGGTTCAGCGCTTCGACGGCCCGATCGAGCTCGAGCAACTCGGAGAGGCCATCGAGGAGGCCTTGTAGATGCTAGGAAGTGGGCTATCGCCGAGTTGCCCGACGGAGCGTTTCGCTGCGTGTTACCTGGGCGGGTGCAGCTGCGTTCCGTGGCGGTTCGAGCAACCCGGCAGCCCTTGTTCTGGCGGTTGAGCGTGGTTCATTAGTGATTATGGCCTTCCAAGATGAGAAGAGCATGAAAAAACGGGGAGAAATTCAGATCCACCCGCTGGTCGAGCCTCTCGCCTACCTCCTCGGCACCTGGCGCGGGGAGGGCCGAGGCCACTATCCGTCGATCGACGACTTCTCCTATTCAGAAGAGTCGAGCTGGGACCACGACGGCCGTCCGTTCCTCTACTACCGACAGAACACCTGGAACCTGGCTACCGGAGCACCGAGTCACTCCGAGGCGGGCTTCTGGCGCGTCAAAGACGGGGGTCGGATCGAGCTGGTGATCGCTCACAACAATGGGGTGGTCGAGGTGCAGAGCGGGACCTTCAAAGGCACCCGCATCGAAGTCGCCAGCACCGAGTTGTCTTCCGCTCCGACGGCCATGACGATCGGCGGGCTGGCGCGCGTTTTCGAGGTCGTCGGCGACTCTCTCAGCTACGAGTTGGCGATGGCCTTCGACGAGCACGCCAGTCAGAACCATCTAACGGCGACGCTGCAGAGACAGTCCGGCTAGTCGAACGATCG
>DASQLQ010000158.1:0-45709 GCA_035629935.1 Actinomycetota bacterium | reverse complement strand
GAGGCTCTGGCCTCGGCCGGCATCGACGTCTATTTCCACACGGTCGTGGGCGACAACCTCGATCGCATGGTGACCACGTTCCGCCAAGCGCTCGAGCGCGCCGACGCGGTGATCGTCACGGGTGGGCTCGGGCCGACACCGGACGACATCACCCGTGAAGCGGTAGCGGAGGTCTTGGGAGCCGAGTTGGTCCGCGACCCGACATTGGAGAAGAAGATCAAAGAGATATTCGACCGTCTGGGACGAACGATGCCGGCCAGCAATCTGCGGCAGGCGGACCTCCCCACCGGTGCACGCCCGATCGCGCCGGAAGGAACGGCGCCGGGCTTCATCGTCGAGCTCGATTCGAAGATCTTGTTCGCCCTGCCCGGAGTGCCCTGGGAGATGAACGCGATGCTGCACAAGTCCGTGATGCCTGTCCTGAAGGAGCGAAGCGGCGGCCAGACGATCGTGAGTCGAGAGATCACCGTTGTTGGTCTCGGCGAATCCAAGGCGCACGAGTTGATTCAGGACGTCGTCGAAGCGCAGACGAATCCGACGATCGCTTACCGCGCTTCCGCCGGACAGGTTCGGTTGCGGATCACAGCGAAGGGCAAAGGTGAAGCCGAGTCACTGGCCCTCATCGGGCCCGTAGAGAAGGAGATCCGCGTGCGCCTCGGCGAAAACGCGGTGGTTGGCAATCACTCGAGCGTCGCCGAGGCACTGGGCGAGATGTTGCGCGAGCGCGAGGCCACGATCGCAGTTGCCGAATCCCTGACCGGCGGGCTCATCGCCGCAGCACTTACCGCGGCGTCGGGCTCGGGCGACTATTTCCTCGGATCTCTCGTTACTTACGACACGTCCGCGAAGCAAAGGGTCGCCGGGGTGGATCCGGCGATCCTCGAAGGACCCGGCGCGGTGAGCGAAGAAGCCGCCCGCGCTCTGGCCGAGGGTGCGGCCCAAAAGTTCTCGGCGGACCTGGCCGTCTCGGCCACTGGTGTTGCCGGCCCGGCCGAGCAGGAGGGAAGGCCGGTCGGCACGATCTTCATCGCCGCCACATACGGGGGTCGAACAGAGGCGCGTCACGTGCGCGGTTATGGAGACCGCGCGAACATCCAAGCCGTTGCCGTGACTTCCGCACTGGATCTCGGCCGACGTCTGCTCCTGTGGAGCAGTTAGGACGAGCCAAAACCTGCGGCTGTTCGTAGCGGCCGACCTTCCGCCCGATCATCTCGAACGGCTGGACGCTGCCGTTGCCCCACTGAGACGCCTATTCGACGATGGCCGCTGGGCGCCCATCGAGAACCAGCACGTGACCCTCAAGTTCCTTGGATCCGTTCCGGAGGAGCGGCTGGAAGGGGTGGTCGAAGCGGGGGCCGGGGTGACTATCGCTAATGCACCGGGCACCCTGTCGTTGGGCGACCTCGGAACTTTCCCCAGCACCAAGCGAATGCGGGTGCTGTGGGTCGGCTTGCTCGACCCCGTAGGCATGCTCGCCGGGCTGGCATCCCAGCTCGATCAGGTTCTGGAGCCCCTTGGGTTCGAGCCCGAGAAACGTGCTTTCACGCCGCACCTGACCCTGGCCCGGTTCAAGACCCCCCGGCGCCTCGACGCTCCGTTGCCCACCGTGGAGCTGCCCGGCGAGCCCTTCGGGCTGAACGAGCTCGTGCTCTACCGGAGCCACCTTTCGCCCCGGGGAGCCCGCTACGAGGCGCTTCAGCGGTGGCCTTTGGGGGCGGGCGGGAGGACCGGAGCCGGAAGTGGAGAACCCCTTATCTAGGATGCTCACGATGAAACGCGCCCGCACGACCCTCATCGCCGCCTTCGCTGGTGGCGGCGTGCTCGTTGCGCACTGGCTCGGGTTCCTGGCCGCTTCGCATTCACACGATCATCACCAGGGCCACCTGATGCAGGCGACCGGCCACGATCTCTTCACCTACGTCGTTGCGCTCGCTGCGGCGATCTCTGCTTTCCTTCTCTCTCGTTACACGAGACGTCGTATGGACGAGCGTCATTCGCCCGAGATCAGTGGCTTACGACTCTTCGCTCAGGCGGGCGTGCGCATGATCCCGCTGCAGGTGATCGCCTTCTTGCTACTCGAATCGATCGAGCGCGTCGTGTTCGCTGGTGGTTTCACGAACATCCTCGCCGAGCCGGCCGTTCAGTTCGGCCTCGCTTTCCAGATCGTCGTTGCACTTGTCGGCGCCTTGTTGCTGGCCACGTTCGCCGGAGCCGTTGAAGCAGTTCGGCGCCGCACGCGCTTTGCGGCTCGCCGAGGCGTTCTCCGCATCTATCCCAAGACGTCAGTGCATGGTCTCCGCCGGCTCGTCCTCGCCGACGGCGGCACGGGCTTACGCGGCCCGCCAGCGCTATCTAAGTAGCAACCCGACGCCCGCGCTTTGCGGAGCGTCTTCTTAGATAGCTCATGGAGGTAACCAATGACTTATTCACGGTTGCTGCGCTGCATGGTGGCCACCGTGTTCGCAGCGACGGCTCTCAGTACTCAAGCAGTCGCAGCCGAACCGAAGATGAAACAGATCGGCATCGATGCCGCATTCGACGCGGCCCCCGCCGTCGACCTCACTTATCTGAAGGTAGGTAGAGCGGGCGACAGGCTCGAGGTCCGCTTCGGGCTGAACGGGATGCTCCCGGTCCAGGGCAGCTACCCCCAAGCCGGGATCGAGTGGGCGTTCAAGTCCGCCGGTCGCACGTTCGTGGCCGAGGGTCACCCCGACGCAGGCACGCACTTCTTCACCTTGTTCGAAGTGCAGGGTGGAGCACTGTCTCAGATCGCGATCCTCGAAGGAAGCTTCGAAGCCGAGCAGGGCTACATGGTCCTGTGGGTGCCGCTGAACGAGATCGGCGCCTCTAAAGGAACACGCGTCGTCGGCGCTCGGCTCGATGGCTCCAGTGATGTCGACATCCACCAGCACGCAGGCCCGGTATCGCCGGTCGTCGATTCGATGACGACGTCGCAGGGCTACATCGTGCGCTAACCCAAGAACCCAAGGAGATTCAGATGAAGATCAGAAACAGGAAAGGGATCAAGGCGGGGATCGCCCTCGTTGGCGCCATCGTCGTTCTTGCCGGTCTCACCCAGGCAGCGCTGGCTCACACCAGCGTCGCCGAGAGCAATCCCGAGGACGGCTCGAGCCTAGAAGCGGCTCCCGCTCAGGTCATGGTTCGTTTCGGCCAGCCGGAGCTGCCGGCCCCCGCGCAGATAAGTGATGCGCGTCTAGAGGTATTCGATGCATGTGGAGCGCAGGTCGACAAGAATGACTCGAGCGTCAACATGCAGGATTCCAGCGTCACGGTTTCCTCGGCGGGGGGAGTAGCCGGTCGCTACGAGATCCACTGGTATGCGACCGCCGCGGACGGCGAGCCCCAATCGGGCGTGCTCGATTTCAACGTGACCAGCGGCACCCCCTGCACAAAGGCAGCGCGAACGGACGCGGAAAAGGACACCGAGCTGGGTGCCGACTTGCTGTCGGTGAGCTCGAAGGTCGTCAAGGGAGGCGGTCTCGTCACCCTCAAGACATCTGCGGCCCTCGACTGCGCCGCCTACGGTGCCGAGACCGACGACAGGCTGAGGCTGATGCTCGACACCAACTCCGACCGCAGCACGGACTTCAGCGGCAACGCTCTCTGCAATACCAAGAAGGGGACGTGGAAGCTCTACCTCGAATCGATCGAGGGTGACGAGACCGGGTCGGTGCGCATGGCGGCGCCCAACGCCACGACCTTGAAGGTCAAGCTGCCCAAGCAACTCTTGGTGGCTCACGTAGACGTGTGGGTCGAGTCGTCCAGCGAGGCGGTGGAGTGCGATGGGAAGGTCTGCTTCGATCGTGCTCCGGACCTCGGTCTATTACGCGCCTACTAGACCTAGGCTGTTGGTGATGACCAGTCATCGGGCTCGGCTCGTCGCCACTGCGGTCGTTGCTCTTGCGATCGTTGGGGGCGCGAGCGCGCCCGCGTCGGCGCACGCTGCATATAAGAACTCTGATCCGGCCGATGAGTCATCGGTGTCCTCAGCTCCGAGTCAGATCTGGGCCGAGTTCACAGAGCCTCCGGGCCCGGGGTCCTTTATGGAGGTATTCGATGAGTGCGGCGAGCAGGTCGACGCCGGCGATTCACGAAACGATGGCTACCGGATCTACTTGAGCATGTCGGGTGGCAGATCGGGGACCTATCGGGTGACTTTCAATGTCGCGTCGGCCACCGATAGTCACGTGACCCGCGGAGAGTTCACCTTTACGGTTTCGTCTGGCGAGCCTTGCCCTGGGGATGGACCCGCCGAGCTCAAGGAACCGCGTGAGCGCGAACGGGATCGTGAGCAGCCCCCCAACTCCTCTGCCGACACTGACGACGCCACCGGTGCCGACGATGCGCCCCCGAGCGACGACCCCGATCAAGCCGACACCAACGGCGGCGGAGGGGTTGGGCGCGATCGGGATCAAAGTGGCGATGGGGGCCGGGACGAACGATCCAACGACCGTCAGAAGAACGGGCCAGAGCGCGACCGAAGTGATGACCAGGACCAGGCCGCTGCGGTGGACGTGAACGAGCCAAAGGAACCGGGGATCTTCACCGGCATCCCCATCGGTGGATTGCTGGCGGCACTGTTGATGGCCGCCGTCATCGGGGCCGGCGGCGGCTTGATCTACGCCGGCATCATGGGATACCGCAGTTGAGCTCAGGGAGACCCCGGATCATCCTCGGGGCGCTGGCGTGTGCCGGTATCGCAAGCGCGCACACCGTCGCTTACTGGCTCGTAGCTCCCGATCCGCACGCTCACTCTGAGCTCCTAAGCGCGACCGGCCACTCCTACTGGCCCTACTTCGTTGCAGTTGCATTCGGTTGTCTGGTTGCGTCCCTCGGTGCCTCGATGATCGATGCCGGTCGACGAAACGGCACCGTCCGGGCAGTTGGCTTCACGTTCCTTTACCTATCGATCCTGCAACTAGTGGGCTTCGCCGGTCTCGAAGCGATCGAGCGGCTGTTGTCGGGAAATCTCAGCGACCTCCTGGTATCTCCCGCGGTGCTTATCGGCCTCGCGCTACAGCTCGTTGTCGCTGCCATCGGGACGGCGCTCTTGTCCGGTCTCGTGGCCGTCGTTCGGCTGCTGAAGGACACGCACGACCTTCCCAATCCTCGCTCCTCATCGATACCTCGCTCGTTCTCGGTGGCATTCGTTCCTGCGCTTTCGATGTCGCGCAGCGGATCTTCGTGGCGGGGCCCTCCGGCCTGACGTTCCGATCCCACCCACTCGGCTGCGCGTGTTTGTTAGCGCGCCCAACCTGAAGTGAGCTCGATGCCTCGACTGCGCGTTCTGATACCGCTTGCAATCCTGATGCTGGCCGCCCTTGCGGCGCCGGCTTACGCGCATGCGATCGTCGAATCGACCGAGCCGTCGATCGACAGCGTGGTCGAGACGTCGCCGGCTGACGTGGTGATGCATTTCAACGAGCCGATAGAGGTTGCTTTCGGTGCGATCCGCGTTTACGACACAGCCGGAGACCGAGTCGATGACGGCGAAGTGGACTATGTCGAAGGCGATCCCACTGCAGTGCAGGTGGGACTCGAGCCGGATCTGGACACTGGGACATACACGGTCACCTGGAGGGTGATCTCTGCCGACGCGCACGTGATCCAGGAGGCATTCGTGTTCCATGTGGGGGCCCCGGGCACCAGGCCGCAGGGGATCGCGGACGACGTGCTCGGCGGACAGATGGGTGGCGACCCGCTAGTCGGAGGGCTCCTCGGGGCGATGCGCATCCTTGGCTATGGGAGCCTCATCGTGCTTGCGGGGGCACTCGTATTCATGTTCTTCGTGTGGCCGCAGCGCGCCGACACGCCTGGTGGAGATCCACCGCATGCGGAGTTCGTTCGCCGGTGGAGCCGAGCCCTGGTCGTTGCCTGGATCGTGGCCGTGTTCGCCACGGCCGCGTCGGTGATCCTGCAAGGAGCACACGCAGCTGGGTTGGGGCTCGCCGAGTCTATGCAGCCCGCTCTGTTGCGGGACGTGGTGACCACGCGGTTCGGGCGCGTGATGACCATCCGCGCGCTTGTGCTGCTCGCGGGAGGGGTCTTGTGGGCGGTTGCACACAAGCGATCGGCCGACGGGTCGGCGGCGCCGTCACGAGGCGCACTGCTGGGCATGGCGACGCTGGTGATAGCGGCTTACGCCGCGACGGCATTCGCTGGTCATGCGGGGTCTACAGATCCGGTTGCAGTGAACGTCCCCGTTGACGTCCTGCATCTCGCCGCAGCGGGTGCGTGGATCGGGGGCCTGGCGATCCTCGTCTTTGCGGCCTGGCCATCGTTTGATCTGGACGCCGGGCACGGTTCCCTACGCGCCTTGTCCGCGGTCGTGAAGCGTTATTCGGACGTAGCCGTCATCGCCGTAATTGCGATCGTCGCTAGTGGGTTGTGGCAGTCGTGGGTAGAAGTAAGAGCGTGGCGCGCTTTCACAGGCACCACCTACGGTCTGACTCTGATAACGAAGCTGGCAGTTTTCATCCCGCTGGTTGCACTCGGCGGTTTCAACAACAGATGGGCCAAACCGCGCATCGAGAAGGCGGCGGCCGATGACGAGCCCGATCACAAGCCGCTCCAGGTGTTGCGGCGCGTGGTGCTCGTCGAAGTCGTGCTGGCAATGCTGGTGATCGGTGTGACGGCATTCCTGGTGAACCTGGCTCCGGCACGCGTCGCAGCAGGCGTAACGGGGCCGTTCATCACCGACGTTGAATTTGGAGAGGGCAGCCTCAACGTGCTGGTCGATCCGAACCAGATCGGTGAGAACAGTGTGCATCTAACCGCGACAACAGAGTCCGGCGCCCCGATGGAGATCAAAGAGATGCGCGTGCAATTCACGATGCCGGCAGAGAGCATCGGCCCCATCAACGGCCGGGGGCGGAAGCTCGCACCCGGCCACTTCGTCGTGCAAGGGCGGCAGCTATCCCTCCCGGGACGGTGGACGCTCGAAGTCATCGGACGCATATCTCGTTTCGACGAGTTGCGCGTCCGAGTTCCAGTAACCGTCAATGGATAGGAGAGGAAACAAGATGAAGAGAGGTCTAGTAGCAGCGGCGGCGACACTTGCTCTGATGGTGCCGATGAGCTCGGCACTGGCGCACGTGACGATGCAACCGAACGAAGCGATCGCCGGTGGGTTCCAGGCGTTCGTAGTCCAGGTCCCGAACGAGCGGGATGACGCTTCGACCGTGAAGGTCGAGGTCGAGTTCCCGCCCCTCCCGTCGGTATCGTTCCAAGATGTCGAGGGCTGGGACCGTAGGGTTGAGATGGTGAAGTTCGATGAGCCGATCGAGGCATTCGGCGAGGAGGTAACCGAAGGCGTGGGCACCGTTACGTGGTCGGGCGGATCGATCGAGCCCGGCGAGTTCGCTCGGTTCGGGGTGTCGATCGGACCGGTTCCGGCCGGTGACCTCGAGTTCAAGGCCATCCAGACCTACTCGTCGGGCGAGGTCGTTCGTTGGATCGGACCGGCGGACGCGGACGAGCCGGCCCCGCGCGTGAACGGGGTCGAGCTGGGCGTCGAGGAAGGCCAGGGGCAACTGGGAGCCCTCGCAGACATCAAGGCGCAACTCGAGACACTCAATGCTGCCGAAGGGCCGGCTGAGGACTCGTCCTCGACGGACAACACTCCAACGTTGCTCGCAGGAGCGGCCCTCCTCGTGGCTTTGATCGCGCTGTTCCTTTCCCTGCGGAGCAAGCCGACCGCATGATCGTCGCCCATACCGTTGGGGGGGCCGGAGGCGTCGAGATCGAACTCGGCCTATTAGGGCTCGGGTTCATCGTCGCCGCCTATTTCTTCCGGCCCTCCCAAGTGGGCAATGCCCGCACCGGCGTCGTCTGCCTGATCGTCGGGATCGCCATGCTGGCCGGGGCGGTCGTCGTTCCGCGACTCAACAAAGCCGCCGCTACGAGTGCCAAGGTGAGCATCTCGGAGCCGAGCGATGGTGCACTGGTCGACGCCGGGGTGGTGCCTGTACTCGTGACCCTCGATGGTGGGGAGCTCGCGAGTAGCCCCTCGGCAACGAAGGGAGGGCACATCCACCTCTATGTTGACGATCAACTCGTGAACATGCCTTACACACTCAACCTCGATGTGCGTCTGAAGCCAGGCGAGCATGCCATCAAAGTCGAATATGTCGACCTGCAGCACCTTTCCTACGACCCACCGGTCGAAGACACGATCGAGGTGACTGCGCGCTAGGTGATCCTGGCCCACGGCGTCGGATCCGTCTACGAGTTGCCCCTGCCCCTGCCCCTTTATCTGGGCGGCGCGGCGGGGACGGTCTTGTTGTCCTTCGCTCTGAGGGCGTTCGCCGACCGTCGTCCGGTCCTTACCGAGCCACGGGTGCTGATCGGTAAGGGCGGTGCGGATGTTCTCCTCGAGGTCCTACGGACAGGAGCGCTCGTTTGTTTCATCCTCACGTTCGTGTTCGGGATCCTCGATCCCGAACGCGGATTCACGGTGGCGCCCCTTCTTTTCTGGGTGGGTTTGCTCATCGGTACGACCACGATTCAGGCGATCTGCCGAGGCGTGTGGGGGAGGGTCGATCCCTGGGCAACCTTGCAAGACCTACTGCAACTCGATGCACGACGAGCTCGGAAGGCTCCACCCTGGTGGCTCGGCCCCCTTTCGATCTACGCCCTCTTCTGGTTCGAGCTTGTCTCGGGCAAGGGTTTCGATCCGATAGCGATCATCACCGTGTTGCTCGGTTACACCCTCTACGTTCTCAGCTTCAAGAACACGTTCGGTGACGCGTGGGAGGAGGCCGATCCTCTCTCGATCCTGTTCGGCTTCGCCGGGCGTTCGGCTCCGCTGGCCGTCACCGACGATGGGATCGCCTACAAAGGATTCCTAGCCGACCTGGATGACGAGAGCCCCATGTCGCTCGCGCTGTTCGCAAGCGTGTTCGTCCTTCTCGGGTCGACAACTCTCGACAACGTCCGCGAGACGATCCAATGGGGCGATTTTCTGATCGGCTCGGGGTTGGATGCGATCCCCACAGTGGTGATGGATTCGGTCATGCTGCTGCTGTTCAGCCTGCCTTTCTTCCTGCCGTTCTGCGCAACGATGTGGCTGGCCGGCCGGTGGTCCCCGGGATCATCGGTCATGTCCCTGGCCCGCCGCTTCGGATGGTCCCTGATCCCGATCGGCGTCGCGTACCTCCTGGCCCACAACATCCCGCTGTTGATCGTGGGTCTGCCGCAGATCGTTATCCAGATAGCCGGTCGATTCGGGCTCGACCTGTTCGGTGGATACGTGCCCTCGCCGAAGCTCGTGTGGTTCCTGGAGATAGCGATCATCGTTGGAGGTCACGTGATCGGAGTGCTGGCGGCTCACCGGACCGCGATGCGCATCTCGGGCTCACACTCTGCGGCCGTCAAGAGCCACAGTGCACTGACGGGTCTGATGAGCCTGTTCACGATCGTCACCCTGTGGCTGCTCTCGCTCCCCGTCGTGAGCAGCGGATAGGGGGGTTCGGGGGGCTGGTAGCGAGCGCTTGCGCGAGCGGACCCCCCGGATAGGGGGGTTCGGGGGGCTGGTAGCGAGCGCTTGCGCGAGCGGACCCCCCGGAATGACGAGCCTCAAGGAAGCCGCGCTCGTTGCCGATATCTAGTCACATCGAACTAGTCACTTGAGCCCAAGGAGGGCCGGGCCGGCCATGACTCGACTGCGTCACCTCGCCTCGGATCGAGGTGCCACCAGCGTCGAATACGCCCTGATCGCATCGCTGATAGCGGCGGTCATCGCTGCTCTCGTGACCATCCTGGGCCAGGAGGTCCTGGCCCTCCTGGGCAGCGTGAACTGGTGGTAGCCCGGCCCGGATAAGGGGTGGTCCCCCGTAGGATGGCCCGATGCGGCGGGCGCTGGGGCTGACTCTCATCGTGATCTCGATGTTGTCGACGGCGGCCGCGGCCCCCGCGGGTGAGGCGGGGCCGAACGGTGGCCGCACGGGGATCACCGTCCAGAAGGGCGTGACCCAGCCCGCCTTCTCATACGAGGATGCGATCCGCGAAACGGTCTACGTCCAGTCGTCGGTAGACGGGGATGACGACACCCAGTTGGACCTCATAGCCACGGACATCATCCGACCGAAGGAATCAGACGCCGATCTCAAAGTGCCTGTGATCTTCGAACAGAGCCCCTACTACCAAGCACAGGGCCGCGGCAACGAGGCCGAGATCAAGAACGAGGAGGACGGCGACTTCAGCCCGGATTTCTTTCCTCTCTTCTACGACAACTACTTCGTCCCGCGTGGCTACGCCTTCATCGCTCAGGACATGCCGGGCACCCGTAATTCCGAAGGGTGCATGGTTCTCGGTGCCGACGACGAAGAACTCGCCGCAAAGGCAACGATCGACTGGCTAAACGGTCGGGGGAAAGCGTTCACGGCCGCCGGTGAGGAGGTCGATGCCGACTGGTCAACCGGCCAGGTAGGGATGATCGGAAAGTCTTACGACGGCTCTGTCGCCAACGGGGCAGCCTCAACCGGCGTGGAAGGTCTCGAGACGATCGTGCCTATCGGGGCCATAGACCGCTGGTACGACTATCACCTGAATAACGGCGTTCAGTATGTGAACGCCTACACCACCCCCGGTCTCTTCGTTTTCGTGATCGACCAGACCCCCGGTGACGACGAAGAACGCGGAGCGGGATGGGTGAAGTCCACTTTCACAGAGAACTCGACCTGCTCGGCCAAGGGGGGTGAGATCGCCTCCAGCGCGGCAGATCCGCGCGGTGATTACAACGAGTTCTGGGATGAGCGTGACTACTTGAAGGACGTCGACAAGGTGAAGGCCAGCGTGTTCATCGTCCACGGTCTAAACGATTGGAACGTCAAACCGAACAACTATGCCCAGTGGTGGAGTGCGCTGGCAAAGCGCGACGTGCCTCGCAAGATATGGCTGGGAGGAACGGGGCACGTCGACCCGTTCGATTACCGCCGAGAGAAATGGGTCGAAACTCTGCACCGCTGGTTCGATCACTGGTTGCACGACATCGACAACGGGATCATGAACCAACCGATGGCGGACATCGAACGAGCGTCCTACAAGTGGAAGACCTACAAGACGTGGCCGGATGCCAAGGCTCGGAAAGTGCCGCTGTTCTTCGCTCCGGGCAAGAAGGAACCCCAACCGGGCAAGCTGCGCCTCCGGCAGCCCAAACCGGCGGAAGCTTCGTTCGCCGACGACTCTCAACAAGAGGAATCTCAGATGGTCGCCGATCCGAAAGTGGCCGGCGCCAACCGGTTGCTGTTCCTCACCAAGAGACTACGTCGCTCGGTTCGCCTGAGCGGCCGCATCAAGGTCAACATGCGCGCTTCTGTCGACCAGGTCGACACGAACTTCACGGCGCTCCTCGTGGACTATGGGACGTCGACGCGTATCGACCATGAGGGTGCCGGCGAGGGCGTTCAGAACACCAACGAAGAGTCTTGCCACGGCGAGTCCACAGAGGCGGACGACGCCTGCTACATCGTCGTTAAGGAGCGGACTCACCAGGCTCCGTACGAGATCGTTAGTCGTGGTTGGTTGGACGCCAAGCACCATCAGTCGCTCCGCCAGAGCGAGACGTTGATCCCGGGCGAGGTGTACACGTTCAAGTGGGAGATCTTCGCTGAGGACTACGTTTTCAAAAAGAAGCACCAACTGGCGATCGTGATCGCGGGTTCGGACGCCAGTTGGACCATCCCCGACGAATCGCAAGCCAACATCACCGTTCAACTCGGCTCGAGCAAGATCAAGCTTCCGATCGTCGGCGGGCGTAGGTCGCTTCGCCGGGCTCGCATCTAGCTTCAGGTCAGATCCAGCACCAACCATCCTGCGGGTGGTGCTTGCGAACGGTTTCCTCGTCCCCGTGCTTCGGCCGACGAACGACGGGGTCGGGCCGGTCGCAGTTGTCGAAGACCGCGATCCGAGTGCGCCACGCATCGTCCGTCAGTGAGCGTTTCGTCAACATCGGGAAATAGAACGCGAACGATCCGGCAACCACAGCAAGGGTGGCCGCCGTGGCGACTAACCGGAGTCTCGGCCGCGACACCCTGTCCACCGCACGGCCGATGGCGAGCGCGATGAACGGGACGCTCGGCAGGAAGTAGAAGAAATACGTTGTTGCCCGGGGCGAGTAGGACGGCAACCAGGGAACGAACGTGAAGAGGAAACCGATCCCCGCGATCAACGCAGCCAGGTCCTTCCCCCGCGTGCGGATCACGGCTACCACCGCGGCAAGCACCAGCAATAGTCCCGGCCACCAGACGAACGGGTTGCCGACTGCCATGATCTGTTGGTAGACGCCCGAGTCCACGCCCGGCTTGCAGCGAGACCCCACGCAGAAGAAGTACGCGACGGGACGCTGGATCAAGGGCCACGACCACGCAGGAGATTGGTACGAGTGGGCCTGGGTCAGGTTGGCGAGCGTCGTCAGCATGTAGACCTGCTGGTCCCAGAACGCCCGGAACCACGATCCGTCCAGCCACGGGAGAGCAAACACCGTGCCGTCGACACGGCCGATGTAGCTCGCCAGGTAGACGGCGATAGGCACTGCAACGAAATAAAGCGCGAGCGAGGGCAGGGCTCTGAGACGAGGCCCTTCGCGCCGGCGCAGGTCTTGGATCAGTGTGAACAGGACTACGAAGGCAAGGATGAACAGTCCAGGCCACTTGGTCGCGAGTGCAGCACCTCCCGCTATGCCCGCGCCCAGTCGCCATGGTCGCCACCATCCGTGCGGGGGATCGGGCTCTGGGCCCCGGTCTTTCAACGCGCACCACAGCGCCAACAGTCCGAAGAAGGGAATGAATATGTCGAGCATCGCGACACGCGCTTGCACGAAGTGCAAGGGATCGAGGGCAAGGACGGTTGCTGCCGTTACCGCGGCGCGCGTCGATCGGAAGATCTCGGTACCTATCAAGAACAGGATGCCGACCGTCAATCCACCGGCCAGGGCGGGGAAGATGCGCCAGCCGAACGGTTGCAGCCCGATCAGCTTCACGCCGGCGCCGATCAGCCATTTCCCGAGCGGCGGGTGCACCTCGGGAGGAACCCGGTCCATCTGGCATTCCTCGGGCGAGGCCTCGAAGTAGTAGCAGCCTTCCCGCGCGTAATAGGCCTCGTCGAAGACGAACTGATTGGGATCCCAGATCCACAGCATGCGCAATCCAGTGGCTACGAAGATGAGCACGATCAGCCAGACGTCCCGCTTCATGTCACCTGGCTCAATCGTCGTAAACGAGAGCGCCCACGGCGCAGGTGACCTTCGATCGAACGCTTGGTGGATCCCCGCTCGATCGCGATCTCGTCCAAGGTGCGGCCGGCGGCAACGCCGTTGAGAACGGCGCGCTGTGGCTCCGGTAGGTCCTCGAGGAATGACGAGACGGTCCGGGCGAATTCGTTGTCGACCACGGTGTCGAGCGCCGGATCGTGCTGCGGATGATCGTGGTCGGCGACGGCAACCTCCCGATGACGCCGGCGCAGGTTGTCGATCGCGAGCCGCAGGGCAACCACACGGAGCCATCCACCGATGCGTTCGATGTCGAGCTCGGCTGCCTTCATGATCGCCCGGCAGAAGGTCTCCTGGACGACGTCCTCGGCCTCCTGCGGATCGCGTAGCCGTTGGTTCACGGCGGAGACGAGATCGGGCCGCAGCGTGACGAACTCGTGTTCCAGTTCCTGGATGTTGGTGGCCATAGTTCCTCTTCCTGCTTGCTCTGTGAGAGACAGTTTCGGCGTCCCGGGGGGCACTCCTTCACACAAAGTGTAAAAAGACTTAAAGAAATACTTAAAAAGTTTGGGCGTCCTGGGGCTCCGGGCCGTATCTCCTATGAAAGAAGACTTCGAGAAGGAGGATTCACATGCAGAGGTACAAGCGCATCGCACTCGTTCTGGGCGTGATCACGGCTGCAGCGATCCCTACGTCGGCGGCTCTGACGTCGGCACAGGCGAACACGATCAAGGTCGGGACGCCCGATTGCTACGTCGAGATCGACGACGGTGGCGTCGAGGTCACGTTCGGTGGCACGCGGCCCCCATTCGTAGGGACCGACAGCTCGGGAACGGCCGGCGCAGGAGCTCACTGCCCGCTCAAGTAGCTAGGCGGCCGTAAGGCCAAGTGGAGAGCCGGAGGTGTCCTTTTGCCTCCGGCTCTCTCATTCCGGGGCGGAACCCGCCCCCAGAGGAGGTCACAGTCATGAAGAAGCTAAGGCGTATCTGTTTGGTGTTCGGCGTGGTCTCTGCCGCCGCTGTCCCCGCGCTATTCGTCGGTACCGCCCATGCCGTCCAGGCGGGCACGGAAAGCTGCTACGTCGAGGTCGACGACGGCGGGGTAGGGGTCACTTTCGGAGGCTCGCAGGCGCCCTACGTGGGTGTTTCTCGGTCCGGCACGGCCGGTGCGGGCGTGCACTGCCCCTTGGACGATCTGGCCCCCACCGAGATCCTGGACCAGCTCATCCAGACGCCTGCGATGACCGATCCGGCCGAGTTGGTCGACAAGCTCATCGAGAAGCCCGGGATCAAGCCGACCATCTGGCGACC
Source organism: Actinomycetota bacterium (assembly GCA_035629935.1). Classification (GTDB taxonomy): domain Bacteria; phylum Actinomycetota; class CADDZG01; order CADDZG01; family WHSQ01; genus DASQLQ01. The sequence goes on along the minus strand of DASQLQ010000158.1, from coordinate 31,171 downwards.
CTAAAGGCAGGATTCATCTCGACTTAAGCGAATTGTTACCAATGATGCACCCCACAGCCGGAAACGAGGAGGCGAGATGAAGCGCTCGATCGCGGCACTACTCCTGGTCGTCATGTGTGCGGCCTTCGCTCTGCCGGAGGCCGTCGCAAAGCCACGGCGCCAGCGTGTCGAGAAGGCCTCCTACGTAGCGGGTGGTCCTCCCGGCTTGGGCGTGAGTTGGCAAGCGATGCAGAAGGGCGTCGGTGCGGTTCGCTTCGACGCCCCCCACCTGCCCTACGTCCACATCGAGATCCGGGACCGGATGGGTCGCGCCGTCATGGGAGCGCTCGTCCAGGACGCTGACGGCGACGGTGAGTACGACTCCCGCCTCGAGTTCTGCACCTCAACCGAGCGGCCGGCACCGATCTATCCCGACAGGGAGGTCGTGGTTTTTCTCTACCAAGAGCCTTGTGGTCCCCCGGCGGGCTTTGGACTGTCCACCGAAGGAACGGTCGTAGCTCGTTTCTTGCGATCGGGTGATGCTTAAGAAGATGGTGGGCGCGGTCGCCTTGGCCACTGCGCTCGGTGCGGCACCCGGGCTCGGCTCGGCCGCAGCACGTCCGTCGTACCGGCCCGACCCCGTGGTCATCGCGATCGTGGACATCACCGGCCTCAACGTCCTTCACGAGGAGTTCGCAGCCTCTGAGACGCTCACCTTGCCCGCCGATATGCCGGCGGCAACGAGCATCCGTCTGCCTGGCGGCTCCACCTTCGAGGAGCGGCTGGCCGCGGCACAGGACGGCCCCTTGGGCAAGCTCAAAGGGGAGAGGCTGTACTCGATCGACTCGACGCGCATCGCAGGCATCTACTTCGCTGCCCATGGGAGGCACTCCATAGTCGAATCGCGTAGCCACGGCACCGGCACGTCGAGCAGCGCCGTGGGGAGCACCGTCGGCACCTCTCCCAACGCCTTGCTCGTCTACGTCCCCGCCACCGGACGGGACGCATGGGAATGGCTGGTGAACCAGGACTGGATCGACATCGTGTCCGCGAGTTATACGGCGATAACCGAAGACGGCACCTGCCCCGAGGCGGACGCGGTGCGCAAGATAGTGAGACGCGGGCGGCTCGTGTTCGCCGCGGCCGGCAATCAGGAGCCATTCTGGCCGGCGATGTCGCCCACCGGCCTGGCGGAGGCGTACCAGGTCGGCGGCGTCGACCGCAACGGGCGGACGTACCTACCTCCGGGGGAAGACGGCACTGCGACCGATCCCATCCGATTCACGGACACGACGACGCGCCCTTATGAAACGGGGGACCGGTTCATCCGCGACATCGCGGACCCCGACGACGACAGTCGAATCGTGCGAGCGGGGGGAACCTCCTTCGCCGCACCCGCGACCGCAGGCCGCGCGGCGGGGTTGATCGAGCTGGCTCGTAGGATCCTTCGAACGCCGCCGGGCGACGACTCGGAGGCACTGGCAAGCCTGGGTCCCGGGGGGAAGGTGCCGCCTAGGGGACCTTTGGCGGACGGCGAACTGACGAACGAGGAGTTGATAGATCTTCTGCATCACACGGCTGCTCCGGCAGAACCGGCCTCGCCGTTCAGGTATCTGGTCGAGGGTTACGGGGCGCACGATGCGGCTACCACCCGCATCGCGGCAGGGGTGCTGAGCGGATCAGCCGTGGCGCCCGCTCGTCCGGAAGAGGATCAGATGAACGAGTGGGTGGAAGACTCCAGGCGGCTTTTGTTTCCCTCTGAAAGGTGTAACTGATGGTCGGCCGAAGCCCCAACAGCTGTCAGGGACCGTCCAGTGGGCAGTTCCAGGAGTACTTGTCGTCGATCGCGGGGACCGTGTGTGGCGGGGTGAACGCGCACCCATCGCCATCGTCGGCGAGCGCCGCTCCGGGAACCAGGACGACCGCCAGAGCGGTCACTACCAACACCAAATGCTTGATGAATCGCTTCACATCGAACTCCTCTCGAACTGGAACACTGCTTGGAGGTTCTCTAGAGGGGTATGCGAGTCCTGCTTGGTTAGGTCACAAAGTATGAAAAAAAATTGTAACCTCTTGTTAAATTCGACACTATGAGGAATGACACGTTCGCCGTCCGGCTCAAACGCCTCCGTAAGGAGGCCGGGATGTCCCAGCGCGAGCTCGCCGAGCCGGGCTACACGCACGCTTATGTGTCCACGATCGAGAGCGGCAAGCGGGATCCCTCTCGTGCCGCGGTGGAGTACTTCGCCGTGCGGCTGGGTCGCGATGTGGACGAGCTACTTACCGGCCGCCCGCCGGATCTGATACCTCGGATCGAGCTCGAGCTACGCGAGGCCAGGCGTGCGGCTTCCGCCGGGGAGCTCGATGAGGCGATGGCCACGTGCGAGCGGCTGGCGACCCAGGCAGCGGAGTACGAGATCCCGCGACTTCGATCGAAAGCCCTCCAGGGAGCCGGACTGTGCCGTGAGCTCAGGGGAGACCTCGACGAGGCGATCCGGCTATACGAAGAAGCCGAGGCTGTGGTGCGCCACGAGCCGGCCCCACTGAAAGTCGAGGCGATCGCGGCACGAGCCCGATGCCTGCAGATGAAGGGCGAGAACCGGACTGCCATCTACGCGCTCGAGCAGGTTCTCGAGGCCCTGGAGCAGGAGGGGTTGATGGACCCGGACGCGCTGGTGCGCGTGCACACTTCGCTCGTGGCCGCCTATTTCGAGGAGGGGGCCTACAAGAGGGCTTCCGCCTCGGCGGAGAGTGCCTTGTCTTTGGCCCCCCGGACGACCAACCCGGAGCACCAGGCCAACATGCATCTGAACGTAGCCCGCATGTTCCTGGCCCAGGGACGCGCGCAGGACGCTCACTCTTCCCTCAGGCGAGCCGAGGACCTGTTCCGGGAATTGGACCTGCTTCAGGAGGTGGCCAGGTGCCATCACGCTCGCGGCTACATCTGCAGCCGCCAGGGTGAGCTGGATCAAGCACGGCAAGAGTTCACCCGAGCGGTGGAGGGATTCGAACAGGCGCAGGCGCCAATCATGGTGGCTCGTTCGACTACCGAGCTCGCCCGGCTCGAACGCCTGCAGGGCGACGTGAACAGTGCCGAGAAACACCTCCACGAGGCCCGCGAGCTGTTGCAGGACCAGGACGTGTTCGACCTAGGGGAGGTCTACAGGGAGCTTGGTCTCTGTTACTTCACGTCCGACCCCGCTCGGGCCGAAAGCCACCTGCGCGAGGCGGCCGGGCTCTTCAAGACCGCCGATCAACACGTCGAGTTCGCCGCTACCTCCCGGATGCTGGGGGATCTCCTCCTGGAGCAGGGGAGTACGGAAGCCGCCGTCGAGGCCTTCCGCTTGGGCATCACGACGATCGAAGAACGCCTGTAGGTTTTCGCGCCCCCGCCTCTCATCCCGTTCTGCAGTCAAATCGTCACTTAAAGCAACTATTTGGAATAATTTCGCAGGTGGCTGGGTAATAGCCAAGAATAACTAGTTACAGGTAGGTTGAGGCGGTCACTCGACCACGGCGGTGTCGAGGAAGGAAAAGGATTCTCAGTGGTTCCTCCGATAGAGCAAGGCGTTCTCGAACGTCCATATGTCTTGGGCGGCTATCACGTACACGGTCCGCGGCTAACGCTGCGCGAACGCGTCGCGCTCACCGACCTATGGGCCCTCCTGACCGTCGTTTGGCTCTCGCGTTTCATCTCTGGAACCGTGCGACCCATCGAGATCGCGTTCGGCGTCATCGTTTTCATGTTCGTGTCATCGCCGACTGCGCGGCCCGAGCGACTCACGCCGAGTGCATTCGACGACGTACAGACCGTCTTCACACGCGTATGGCTCGGCTTCGCGGCTGCCAGCGCCGTCTCGGTAGTGATGGGCCTCGATGCTCAAGGCGACTTGTTGGCGCTCGCGATCGGAGCGGCCCCGGCACTTATCGGCGGGCGCACCCTTGCGTATGCGATCGACAGGCGCCTGTCTCGATCGGCCGCTAAGAAGAGGACGTTGGTCGTTGGATCTGGTGCCGCTGCGGAACGCATCGCCGAGACCATCGCAACGCATGACGAATACGGGCTGGACCTGGTGGGAGCCATCTCGGATGGCCCACTGCAAGAAGGGTCACGCCTGCGCACTGTGACATTGGGAGGATCGCCGGCCGCGGCGAAGATCATCGACGATTTCGAGATCGATGTCGTGATCGTGGCTTCCGAGACCGGCAGTGACGCCGAGATGAGCAAAGTCCTTCGTGCTTCGTTGGCGAATGGCGCCCAGGTATGGACCGTTCCTCGTTTCTACGAGCTCGGAAGCCCTTCCTCCGGCGACCATCTATGGGGACTTCCGATCGTCCGCCTTCAGCCTCCCGCACAGAGTCGTCCCGGGTGGTCGTGGAAGCGCGTGATGGACGTTGCCGTTTCGGCCGCGGCCCTCGTCTTGCTCTCACCCGTGCTCGGCGTGATCTCGTTGCTCATCTATCTCGAGGACGGTCGACCGATCCTTCTACGTCAATTGCGTGTCGGCCTCGATGGCAAGCCATTCCAGATGCTGAAGTTCCGAACCATGCGTATGTCCGACGCGAGCGTGGAAGCGACGGAATGGGCAGCCGACGAGGATCGGATAACGCCGGTCGGCAGAGTGCTTCGGAATGTCAGCCTCGACGAGTTGCCCCAACTCATCAATGTGTTGAAGGGCGAGATGTCACTCGTCGGGCCGCGGCCCGAGCGTCCTCATTTCGTCGAGCTCTTCTCTGCGCAACACGCCAACTATGCGGAACGCCATCGACTTCCGGCCGGCCTAACCGGCTGGTCGCAGATCCACGGGCTTCGCGGTGACACCTCGATCGAGGAGCGCGCTGCGTTCGACAACTATTACGTGGACAACTGGACGCTTTCGCAAGACGTAAAGATCTTGTTCAAGACCCTGACCGCCTACAAACACTCCCCAGGAGGTACGAAATGAAAAGGAACATCTCCAAGATCATGCTGGTGCTTGGTCTTCTCGTTATAGCGACCGGGCTGGTCGTCTCTGCTTCATCGGCCGCGTTCGGTGCAGCGAGGGACCCGTATTCCAACGGCAAGCCCAACAAGCGTCCGCGGCCCCCGGTCGACGTCACCCCGCCGGAGTGGGAGACGCCGAACCTGAACCCCGCACCTGGTCTGCCGCCCGACGTCGTCGAGGGGACGATCCAGGGACGTCCGCCGATCCTGGAAGAAGTCGTGCAGCCGGGGCGGATCCCGAACGCCGCTCCCGAGCAGCCGGGGATCCTTCCGTTCACCGGCGCCGACTTGCTCATCTACGGGCTCACCGGTGCCGCCGCGATCGGAACGGGTGTGACGATCGTGAGAGTCGCCGGGCGTTCCAAGAACAACGACGCCTAGCGCCCGCGATATCCATAGATCTTTTTCGTGCGACCATTAGGGTCGTGAAGTTGGGAGAGCCTTCCATTTGCAGGAAGTTGGCTCTCACTAAAGAATCTGTGGATATCCAAACAAAGCTAGCTACCGAATAGGGGGTGGCCGAGGTGCCATTTTCAGCCGAGGAGATCAGGGGGAAGGATTTCCTTCTCACGCTGCGCGGCTATGACAAGGAAGAAGTCCGTGCATTCCTCGAGGCCGTCGCCTCCGACTACAAGGCTCTCGCCGATACCGCGCGAGCCGGAGAAGACGTTCCCAACGACGCTTACGAGCAGCTTGGACGCGAGGTAGGAAGCGTGATCCAGGCCGCCAAACAGTCGGCCTCCGACATGAAGCGCCAGGCCGAAGGCGATGCCGCCGAACTCAGGATGCGCGCCGACAAAGAGGCCGCTCGGATCAGGGATGCCGCCACGAACGCTGCCAAGCGACTGCGTGACGAAGTGGACCGATATGCAGTCGAGATACGTGCGGGGGCCGAGAAAGAGGCCGCCGACAAGATCAAAGACAGCCACCGCAGGTTGGAGCGACTTCAGACGACCGAGGCGAAGGTTCGCCAGCGCCTGTACTCACTCGAGGCGATGATCCAGAACCTGCGTCAGGAGCTCGACGTCCAGGAAGCCGCAGGCGACATGGTCGAGATCAACTCGCAGACGGCGACCTCGGCCGACAACGAGGACGCCCCCGAGAAAGTCACTCCCGCCGCATCGACCGAAGCTGCCGATCCCGGCCTGGATGCGAACGCGTCTCGCAAGGTCGAGGCCGGCGGCTAGTCGAACACCTTTCCAACTAGATCTCTCACGCCATCCCACGCCGCGCTGAGTCCTAAGCGCGCGTCGGGCCGAGCTTCGACGTGGAGGGGGCCCGTCAAGGCCCCGTCGAAGACATGAACGTTGTTCTCGAGCTCGGGCGGACCGGTCACCGACCAATCGTCGGGGACGCGTAGAAGGAGCTTCACCCGGGCATCCTCAGTCAAGGGTTGCGGCCGCAACGTGAACGAGTACTCGTTCCGTGCTGGTAGCTCGTACTCGATGATGATCGCTTGCTGTTCTTGGCGAGGCACCCGGATGTAAACCGCTATCGATTGAACCTCTCCTTCGACGTACCGTCTGTACTCGGTCGGTTGAGCGTTCACGTAGACGCCGGTTAGCTCCGCGTCGCGCGGGATCAGTATCTCGACGAAGCTCCGCAACAACCCGTACGGGCGGGCCCCCGCCACGTAGGCGGTAAGGCCCTCGGGGGCCTGGTTGTCGAAGGCCGCTTCCGCCGCGCACCGGGCAACACCGACTCCGTCGATAGCACATCCATGTCGCACGCTTCGCTTCACCCAGTAATCGAGCTTGGTGCCCTCGCCGTGTCCGTCACCGAAGTTGTGGGCGGCGACCATCAGATAGTCGTCCTCGATCTCTCCGACGGTGGAGGCAAGGCCCAGGTCTTCCAGCGCAGCCAGCTCCTCACTGTCGAAAGAGATCAACGCGATGTGTCCGCCGGCGACCGCGGCCCCCAGCTCGGGCAAAGAATCGATCTGCAGGCCACCTTCGAGAGCGGAATCTAGTGCCTGGCTGCCGACCTCGATGATGGCGGCCCGCCGCTCGAAATCATCATCGAACTGCGTGTACGCATCCGAGTAGATCCATCGCGCGAACGCTTCGGAGTGAAGAGGTTCGTCGGCGCCGGTCACGGGTATCTCGGTGCCGGATGGGATCAACGCCTCCAGGCCGCGAGGGTCGACGATAAGGGCACCTTCGGTATGGATCCCCGTTTGGCTCTCGAACAGACGAGTGGCGACGAGTGCAGAGTCCACGAGGTCGGGGGAGTACGTGACGTTCGCCCAGAGGGTCGTGTTTGCTTTGAACGTTCCGTATCGCTGCAGATAGGCAGCCGGGGCGGGCACCTTTCGGTACGGCTTGCGCTGGTAGTACTCGCGCGGCCACTGACGACCGACGTCGATATCTCCTCGATCGAACGTGACGGTGCCGATGCCGGAAAGAAGGCCCCCGGCTCCTCGTAGCTCTGCATTGTTGATCGACATCACGAGATAGGTCCTGGGATCGGGGTCGCCGAGGAGGGACCGCGAGTGTTCCAGCAGAGCGGCGGCGCGCTCGGTGCCAGAGTGGAGCTCGCCGGCGCGTTCTTCGAGCTCATCGAGCGCGTCCCATAGTGGAGGCAGGAGCCACGGCGAACGATCGCCCGCGGCCGCCGTCTCGAGCTCGCCGAATGCTTGGGTCTGGGCGACCAGAGGTTCGGCCACGGTGTCGAGCACATCGAAGTCGATGCGTCCTTCTGCGAAGACATCCTCGAGGTTCTCGTCGCGCCAGTCCTGGAGGTCGAGAGCGCGCGCAAGGACGTTGGAGGAGGCTCGCGCCACCTTCGTCAAAGCCGCGTAGTTGTGCCCAGGACCGGGCAGCCCTGCCAGTGCCCGGACGGGCAACGACTCGAGTGAATCGACCGCCGTGTCCAGGTCTTGTTTGGCGCCGATCAGATCCGATCGGACTACGTCGGCCGCCTCGAGGGTCAGTGCCTCTCGAGCCTGGAGGAGGTTGATCCCCGCCCTGATGAGGGGGACGCCCACGGCGATGTCTAGGCTAAGAATGATGAATATGCCCGCCAACAGTGCTCGTCGTTTCAAGCACGGAACCCTAAGCGTTCTTCATGTGGCGCAACCCGTCGACGGGGGCGTGGCCGCCTACATCCTGCGCTTGTCCCGGACGCAGAGGACCCAGGGCAGGCAGGTGACGGTCGCGTCCCCTCCCGGCCCCCTGGCCGTTTCACTTCGTGAACGAGGGGTCGACTGGGTCGAGTGGCGGGCTACCAGGTCACCGGGCCCCTCGATCGCGGCCGAGACGCGCGCGTTGCGTCGCATCGTCGATCGTGTCCGACCCGACATCGTTCATCTCCACTCCTCGAAGGCGGGGGTTGCAGGTCGACTTCGGGCCTTAGGTCCTCGAACCATCTTTCAACCGCATGGCTGGTCGTGGGACGCAGTTGAAGGAGCTACTGCATTGGCCGTCAGGAGATGGGAGCGGTTCGCAGCACCGCGCAGCGATCTTCTGATCTGCGTCAGCCGGGAGGAGCGGGAGCGGGGGGAGTCGGCAGGGCTCGTTGCTCACTGGCGGGTGATCGAGAACGCCGTCGATCTTGACGAGTTCTCCTTCCAGAGCGAAGAGGACAGGGTGAGAGCGCGTGCCCAACTGGGGTTGAGCCGGGCACCGATCGCGGTGTGTGTCGGGCCCTTGCGGTACCAGAAGGGACAAGACCTGCTGGTGGATGCATGGGCCCATGTCAAGGTGGCCGAACCCGAAGCAAAGCTCGTGCTCGTCGGCGATGGGCCCGAGCGGGAACAGGTAGCGGAGCTCGCAGGCGGGATGGGGGTCGTGTTCGCGGGGCATCAGGAGAAGGTCGTTCCTTGGTTGGCCGCCGCTGACCTCGTCGTGATCCCCTCGCGCTGGGATGGCCTTTCACTCTCGCTGCTCGAAGCCATGGCCAGCGGACGCAGTGTCGTCGCCACGGACGTCCCGGGCGTCGTTCGCGTACTTGGCGCTGGGGGAGAGGTGGTGCCGGTGGGGGACCACAGCGCTCTCGCGACGGCCTTGATCAGGCGACTGAAGGATCCAGAGCTGACGGCGCGCGAGGGTCTAGCCGCGCGTCGACGAGCCGAGGAGGCGTTCGATTGGGACTTGTTGACCGAGCGCATGGATGAGGCGTATGCGCTCGTTATGTCGTCTCAGCCGTAATAGGCCTTAGCGGCTTCCCTCAGCCGGTTCGCGACGACTCCCAGTATCGGAGCTTTGAGCGCCTCGAGCGCCAGGACCGCCTCGGTGACTTCGCTGACATCCGATCGCTGAGACACGACGATCAAGACGCCGTCTGCCAGCGTGGCCAGGGTGCGGGCATCGTCGGTCGTAACAACCGGAGGACTATCCACGATGACGATGTCGAACTTCTCCTTGGCCATCTGAAGGACCTCGGAGAATCGCCGGGCCAGCAGGTCACCGGCATCGGGATCCGCCGTCGTGGTCAGCACCCACAAGCCGTCGATCCATTCCGGTTTGATCTCGGCTTGGAATTCGGCCTCCCCGCGCAGCACTGCGGAAAGATCGCCCCCCTGCTTCTGGATCAACCGAGCGACGTTCGGGCGCCTCAGGTCTGCATCGATCAGCAGGACGGAAGCGCCGAGCCGTGCAAGCGATGCGGCGAAAACGGTTGCGACGGTGGTCTTGCCGTCCCCCTGGCCCGGTGAGGTGACGACGATCGAATTGATCGATCGTGCGCGCCACTGGGTCTCGAGGTTGGCACGCAGGCTTCTGAATGCCGAACCAACGATCGGATCGCTCAACCATTCTTGGGGTTCCCGTCGGAGCAGCTTGGACCGAGGGATCCGCCCCACGACGGGGTGGCCCGTCACCCGAGCTATGTCCTGGACCGAGTGCAGGCGAGGTCTGCCCCGCTCGAGCACGACCGCGATCGCGGCGCCGAGGAGCAGACCGGCGAGAAGCGAGGCTCCTTCGAGCATTCGCCGCGGGGGTCCGGACGGGACCGCGGGCTCCAATGCCTCGGCCAGGAGCTCACCGGAGAGGAGGCGATCCTCATCGGCTAGTTCGACGGCCGCGTCTGCGAACGCATTCGCTACATCGGCTGCAGCTTCGGGCGAGGTCATCTCGGCCGTGATCGTCAGGTTTCCGGTATCGACCGCCAGCTCTGCGTCCACGCCGTCGGCTATATCGGCGGGGCTCTGATCGACGTCCGGAGCGATCTCCTCGATCGTCGACGGTGCCGTTAGGTACTCGACGTACTTGGGCCCTACGACCCGGACGGTGTCGGCAGAGGCGCCCACCCTGGTGCGGGGGCCGAGGGCGATCAGCGCCTGTGACTCGTATTGGTTGGGAAGCGTTTCGACGTAGGTCGTAGCGCCCGCGACTAGGGCGACCGTGACGATAGTCACCGGTATCCATCGACGCCGGATCGCGTCCAGCAGATCGGGCAGAGTCCGTTCTTGGATCAATTCGCTCCCCGCAGACGTTGGGCCGCTGAGAGATTAGTCGAAGTTTTTCCTACGCAAGATGCGCAAAGCTCTTCTCAAGAAGTACCCATTTGTGCCGAAATAGAGACAGCGGATCGTTTCGTCGAGCCGCCAAGGGCCGGGGAGGCAGTCGAGGTGCAAATGGGGGGCAAGATCTTTTCGGTTCGGACACCGGTGATGGCCGTGATGGCCGTTCTCATGGTGGCCTCCCTCAATGTCCCCGGTGTAGCGGCAGAGGCAACGACCACGGCCGGCCGAGTCCGCCATCCCGAGATGGGTGTTCAGTTCCATGCGATGTGGGGCGACTACACGGATGCTCAGCGCCGGGAGGTCTTGGACAAGTTGGCCGCCGCCGGCGTCAAGTGGGTGCGCGTTGACGTCGGATGGGCCTCGGTCCAGGAATCGAAGGGCGAGATCAACCAGTGGCATATGGATCTTCTGGACAGCGTCGTGGATGGAGCGCGATCGCGAGGCATCAAGGTGCTCGCCACGCTATGGCGGACGCCGGAGTGGGCGAACAACGGTGCGGGTCTGCTTGCTCCTCCTGCTCGCAACGCGTCCTACGGCAACATCGCGGAGATCATGGCCCGGCGCTTCCGAGGACGCATCAGTGCGTGGGAAGTCTGGAACGAGCCCAACCTCGATGACTTCTTCACCGGTGATGCACGCGATTACGCAGGCTTGCTGAAAGCGTCTTACAAGAGGTTCAAGGCGGGGGATCCGAACGCGAAGGTCGTCATGGGGGGCCCGTCTTACAACGACACGGAATGGTTGGAGCGCGTCTACAAGGCCGGTGCCGCGGGAAGCTTCGACATCATGTCGACCCATCCCTACCAGGGAGTGGCCGATGCTCCCCCCGACCACCCCGGCGAGGACAACAAGTGGTGGCTGACCCACACTCCTGCCGTTCGCCGGCTGATGAAGAAGTACGGCGACGGGAACAAGAAGATCTGGTTCACGGAGCTCGGCTGGTCATCGCACAAGAATTCACCAGGTATGGAGAACTGGATGCTTGGCGTGACGCCACGGAAACAAGGTGAGTACCTCGTGCGCATGCTGAAGTTCGTCGGTCGGAAGTACCCCTACGTGACTAACGTCTTTTGGTACAACGAGCGAAACCGAGACTCGGGCAACATACAGGTCGACAACTACGGCCTGCTGCGCCGGAACCTGGATCCGAAGCCCGCCTACCGGGCGATGAAGCGCTTCCTTACTTCCTAGTACCGCCGACGGCCTACCCGTCGGCGTTCGACGGACCGACTAGCGCGTCGATGTGGTCGCTATTCTCCATGTGGCTAGGAACGCGCCGATGACCGTCAGCGCGGCGAAGAACACCACTGCGTTGCGAAGTGTGTAGTCGACGATCCCTTGACCCAGCAGCGTGATCATCGCAGCGGTCAGACCCACGACCATCGCGCGATCGCGCGCATTGCCGGCGGCCCGAAGAGCCTGGGCGGCCCCCAGCCCGACGGCCACAATGAAGCCCGTCAGCATCAGCGCAGCGGGGATGCCGGACTCGGCTGCCCACGTCAACCACAGGTTGTGCGCGTGGTCTGCGGATGTCGTCGTCGCTTCGGACGAAGCGCGGGCGCTGGCCACCGGGAAACTTCCGGGTCCCTGTCCCGTCCACGGATCGTCGGCTATCTCGCGATAAGCCTCGGCCCAGATAGCGGGGCGGTTGTCGTAGGGGCTCCGCACGGTGAATGACTCGATCCTTTGAGTTATCACCGCAACCTGCGGACTGGAAGAGGCGAGCGCTCCCGCCATCGCAGCAACGAAGAGGATCGGAATGGCCACCGCCAGGATGAGTCTGCGGGAGCGCCGCATAGCGAATGCCAGGAACACAACGGCCGCAGCCGTCCCGATCCACGCCCCGCGCGACAGCGACAGGAGCAACGCCCCCGTCACCAAGCCGAACGAGACGAGCATCGTTGATCGCTCTCGCCACGCGCGCGCGCCCATAGCAAGACCCACAGCGACGAAGGCAGCGAGTGCGGAGAACGATCCGAGTTGGTTCGGTTGGTCGAAGGTGCCCTCCGCGCGGCCCGAAACGACCGAGCCCCCAAGGGAGGATCGGAACTCTCCCTGACTCATCAACGAGACCAATGCGATCGCGGCGGCAACTAGCACGAACAGCGTCATGAGTCGACGAACGTCGGTCATCTCCCGGCACGCCGCGATCACGCAGGTCACGTAGAGGAATCCCCCGATGAGCTGCGCGACCTGCTTCAACGCCAGTTCTTGGTCGATCGCAGAGGGAAGCGCCAAGAGGGCGCATCCGATAAGACCAAGGAGCCACCAGAGATGTGGCGTCAACGGGAGCATGGTCGTCCCGCGCGCCAACCGGTGGAGAGCGACGACGACTGCGACAAGGACGACCCCGAGCTCGACCGCCTGAAGTGATACGGGGCCGGTGGGTAGCGCGATGGTGCCGAACGGGAACGAGACGACGATCACGGCGATGCCGATCAGCGGACGACCGAACGCCACCACAGCCAGGATCAATACGGCCGGGACGGCGACCATCACCGCTGGCCCGACTGAATCGAACGCCGTAGCAGCGCGCGCCAATACATTCCCCACCATGGCGCTCACGAGAGCGAGCAGAAGCAACGGCACCCATCGCCAGGACGAATCTCCGCTGCGAGACGTGCTGCTCAGAGAGGCGCTCATCGAGACAGTCTCGCGGATTGCGGTTCTTCCGTCGTTTTCGACGCGGCAGCCTTCTGCGAACATGTCGAGGTGAGTTCCTCCGGTGCACGGTCATTCGCCGGCAACGCCCTATGGATGGTCGTAGCCGAGGCGAGCTCCAAGATCGCCAGCTTCGTTTTCGTCGTCATCGTTGCCCGCGAGCTGGGAACCCGTGGTTACGGGTACATCGCTTTCGCTCTGGCCTTCTTCCCCCTCCTGCTGATGTTCGGCAGGGCGGGGTTGGATGCCACAACGGTCCGCGACATCGCACGCGATCGCTCACGCATGTCGGTCGTTTTCGCCAGCGGCTTGAGGATCCGCACGGGTCTGGCCGTCGTCGCTCTGCTCGCAGGATGTTTGCTCGCTCCTTTGTTCGTCCCCAGCGGTCGGATCCTTGCCGCCGTCATAGTCACGGGTGCCGCTCTATTCCTCGACGAGATCTCGACGTTCCTGGGAACCATCTTCAAAGCGTACGAACGGATGTGGTGGCATGCCCTCGTAACACTCGTGAATCGGATCGTATCGACCGCGCTTGCTTTCATAGTCCTCTCGGCAACCGACGATCTGGTCCTCGTGGCAGTGGCGTATGCCCTCGGCTCCCTGGGGGCGCTGGTCTTCGGTTGGATCGTGTTGCTCCGGAAGTTTCCACCGATCGATCTACGAGCCGCCGATAGGCGGATCGCCACCGGATTACTCGCGCAGGGAGCGCCCCTGGGTTTCGCGGCTCTCCTCAGCATGGCGGCCTTCCGTGTGGACATGGTTCTTCTGCAAGCCTTGCGCGGTCCGGTGGCGGTCGGTCTGTATGGAGTCGCTTACCGGTTCCTCGAGTCGTTGCTATTCGTCGCTTGGAACCTCGCGAACGTGGCCCTTCCCCGGCTGGCGCGTTCAGATTCGAAGGCGACGTGGAGCCGTACCTTCGAAGCAACGCTGTCCCTGATCTTCTTGTTCTATCTTCCGATCGCCGTCGGATCGATGTTCTTGTCACGATGGGTGGTCGTCGCCGTGTTCTCCGATCGCTTCGCGGGGGCCGCGGCCGCGGTCCCGTGGCTCACCTGGTCGGCACTTCTCTATGGGATCGCTCACTTATCCCGCATGTCGACGGTTGCAAGGGGCAGTTCCCGGGGCATCGTGTACGTAGCGCTGGGGGCGTTATCGATCAACGTGGTCGGCAACCTCATCTTCATCCCAACTCACGGTTTCATCGCTGCAGCGGTGGTGACTTTTGTAACCGAATGCTTCGAGGCAGTCGCCCTCGGCGGGATGTTCGTTCGCAGATATGGATGGCCGCGACCCAGCGGGGTCGTTCTGGTGGCACCGGTGGCGGCCGCAGGCATGACGATCGCTCTGGCGGCGACGGGCGATCATGAGGCGATCGGTTTCGGTGTGGGTGTCGTCACGTATCTGGTGCTCGCTGTGGTTGCGGCCCGGCTTCTGGCGGCGGAGGAGTTCCGGCAACTCACGTCTCTCCTCCGCAAACGCGGTGCCGTCGAGGCAGGAACGCAGATTCCTTGATCTCAGCTCCTGTTTCGGTGATCGTCGCCACGCTTGGGCGCCCCGATCGGCTTCTTTCTCTGATCGCTGGTGTGGTCGCGTGCGAGCCCCCACCGATGGAGATAGTTGTGGTGGACGGGGATGCAAGTGAAGCGTCCAGAGAGGCCCTCGCCATGCTTGCGACCGACAGGACACCGATCTCTTACGTGACAAGTCCCCCCGGGCTCACGAAGCAACGCATGGCAGGTCTCGATCGGGCACGCGCAGAGCTCGTCTTGTTCCTGGACGACGACGTCGAGATCCCGGGTAACACGTTCGCCGAGCTCGCCGCGGCCTACGCGGACGCGGGGGTCGTGGGTGTGACGGGACGCGTACTCGAGCCGTCCGATCGAGTCGTGGGGAAGACCTCTCGATTGCGTCGCTACCTGCCGGGTGGCGGCACCGAAGGGGGATTCACGCGCTACGGCTACCCGCGGCGGGTACTGGGGAACCAGGCTAGTGACATCAGGTTCATGCAGGGATGTTTCATGTCAGCGCGTCTACTCCCGGCGCGGGAGACGGGCTTCGATACGGCCCTCCCGGGCTACGGGCTGGCCGAGGATGAGGACTTCTCTTACCGGTTGTCTACTCGCGGCCGCATCCGATACCTCCCCGACTTGCATATCGTTCATCACAACCAAGGGTTCTCGTCCCGCGACCAGCGGGCATTCAATCGCACCGTCGTCGTCAACCGCGCCTACCTCTTTCGAAAGAACTTCTCCCGTACCCTGCTTGCAAGGCTGCAGTTCGGCGGCTTCATCGGCTTGCTCCTGCTTCATCGAGTGATCAATAGGGAGTGGCAGGCCGTGCGGGGGTTGTTGGAGGGTTCGATGGACGCGTGGCGGAAGCAGGCACCGTGACCGAGGTCCCGGTGACGTTCGTCTCATCGCACGCCCAACTCGGAGGTTCCGAGGTCTATCTCATGCGTCTCCTCGACGAGCTCGGTCCTGAATGGATACGCGGCGTGATCTGTCTGCAGGACGGGCCCCTGGTCGAACGTTTGCGTGCGGCGGGTCGGCCTGCGCATGTCATCGAGGTTGGAACGAGCCCGCCGGCTTTGGTCGAGGGGGGTTTTCGATTGCGTGCCCACCTGAAACGAGCACCGGCGGTTCTACTTCACGCGAACGGGATCAAAGCCGGAGTCGTCTGCGCGATCGCCGCCGGGCGATTCGTATGGGCGAAACACGATTTCAGTTGGGACGGATGGTTAGCGCGCGCCGTGGCCAAACGTGCTTGCATGGTTGTCGCGGCGAGCCGTGCGGTTGCGGCGGCGGTCGAAGGGGTCGCGCAGGTGGAGATCGTTCCACCAGGGATCTCGGAACCCGTTGTGGACAGAGGCGAGGCCGGCAAACGTTTGCGCGCAGAGCTTGGCCTCGACCCCTCGGCCCCCGTGGTCGTCCAAATCGGCAGGATCCACCCGGCGAAGGGACAGCTCGAGCTCGTACGGGCCGCCGAGATGGTTCACAGCCGGCGACCCGATACCGCTTTCGTGATCGTCGGGGAGACCGATCCGAGCGCTCTCCAGTACGCAACGTTAGTGGGGGCCGAGATCGCCGAACGGGGACTGGAGGATCGATTCCACCTGCTCGGCCATCGCGACGACCCTTTCGCGGTGCTCGCCGGCAGCGATGTCTGTGCGATCCCTACGACGCGCGATGAGCGGGGGATGGGCGAAGAGGGCTTCGGTCTCGTTGCAACCGAAGCGATGGCCGTCGGCACCCCGGTGGTTGCGTATGCATCCGGAGCCCTTCCCGAGGTGCTGGCCGATTGCGGCATCTGTGTCGCATCGGATGACCCCTCCGCCCTTGCCGGCGGGATCGAGCGGGTTCTGGGCGATGACGACCTGGCGCGGCACCTAGGGACGTGCGGCAGGGACCGAGCGCGGTCGCATTTCTCCGCCGCTGCCATGGCAGACGGTATGCGCACGGTCTACGAACGGTGCACTGCATGAGACCAACCGTCATCGCCTATCACGCGATCGGTGCATGCTCTCGTGAGGGCGATCCCGCGAACCTGTTCGTGGATCCCACGACGTTCGCGGCACAGATCGACTATCTGGTTCGCAGGCGAATCGTCGTCACCCTCGATGAGGCGCTGAGCTCGTCACGACGGCGCGGACGACCAGCCGTAGCCATCACGTTCGACGATGCCTATAGAGGCGTGCTGCAGCATGCGGTCCCGATCCTCGAGAAACACTCCCTGCCGGCGACCGTGTTCGCGCCGGTCGCCCATCTCGGACAACGCAATACCTGGGATCCACCTTCAGACTGCGCGTTCGACATCATGAGCGAGAAGGAACTTGCCGAATCTGACTCGCGTGGATCATCGGTGGAGAGCCATGGCCTGCGTCATGTGGACCACACCGCGCTGGCACCGGAGGAGTCGGAAAGCGAGATCGCCACCTCGTTGGACCGGCTTGCCGGGATACTCGGCCGCAGACCGAGTTACCTCGCTTATCCGTATGGCATGGCACCGGTGCGGTCGCGGGACTGGCTCGACTCGATGGGATTGGCCGCTGCCTTCACGATAGACCGGCCTTCCACGGACCCCTGGTCCTACGAACGAGTTCAGATAACGCCGCTCGATGGTCCGCGACTCTTTGCGTTGAAGACCAGCGGTCTCTATCTGCGGGCGCGGTGGTCGTGGCCCGTTACCGCGGCATACCGTGTCGTGAAGCCGATCGTCCGTCACTCGGTGAGGCGATCCCACACTTCTTGAGCGATGCGTGCGTTCAGCTGTTCGGGCGGCTCGGTTCCGTCGACGGCGGTGATACCGAGAGCTTCCCTCTCGTCGTCGTAAAGCCCGGCCAGGAGGGATAGTTGTTGCAGGTCGTACTGCTCGGCCTTCCGTTCCAGCGCCACCTCCGGGGGGACCTTCAGCAGGAACTGCCGTAGCGGTCTTGGTGATAGCCATCGAACGAGCGTTCTCTGCAGCCGGAATCGTCGCTCTGGGCCGTAGCGATAGCGCATGTGTGCAGCTGAATCGAGCACGTAGCGGTCGCAGATGACGACCCGGCCGTGACGCACGTGATGTCTCGTCGCCTTGCGATGGGCGGTTGCATTAGTGACGGCCACAACGAGCGTCCATCCATGCGTTACGAGCGCGCTCCGTTCGCGGAATCGCTTTGCATCCGGTGTGGTGTCTGCCGGCGAAGCTGTGTCACCGGTTGCCCGTTGGGGCCGCCGAAGGAAGAACTTCACGGGGGCCGCGACCAGGTCCAGCGAGGGATTGCGCGCGATCTTCGTCCATTCGACACGCGCGTCGAAGCCGACCTTCTCCAGCGCGTCGCGCAGCGCTTCGGCTTGCGTGGTCTTGCCTGCCCCGTCCAGCCCCGAAAGAGCAACGATCGCACCGCGCCCTCGCTTCATCAATCGGCGGATCGCATGCAGGTGGGCAGGCGATCGTCCTCGAACTGCGTACTCCTCAGCGACCGCCTCGACCTGCGTTCGACGTGTCGGGGTGATTCCTCGCTCGAAGGCATCGCGGAGGAGGGCCAACGATCTCTTTGCACCCCAGGACGGGGCACGCTTCGCCGCCTTGTCCCACGCGTCCGGATCGTCTTGTACCGCAACGGCGATCCGGTCACGGTGCTTGTCGGGCAGGGAGGCGCCGGAGCGAGCGAAGCGGCGGGCCAGGATCAACAGTGAATGTTGCGGAGAAGGCCGAACGAGACGCGTCAGGTCATCGATCGGGAGGGACTCGGCGAACAGCGCCCGCAGCTCGTCGGAGGGGAGCCCCCATCCGGCTGCCTCGACGACATCGACGCCCTCGATCGAGGGGTTCGTGAAGCGGGCGAGACTCGAGCCGCGCGCGGTGAAGCCTTGCTCCGACAACCTTGCTTTTAGCGAGTGAGCTTCGGCACCGGTTTGGGTCAGAAGGTCGAGGTCCCGGCCATGGGGAGGAAGGGACCCGAAGACGAGGACTTGCGAGGCGCACAGAGAATCGATCGTGCGCGCTAGCTCCATGCGTCGCCCTTACGAAGGGCGCGGCCCGTCAGCGTTGCCGCGAAACGTGTTGCCGGCCATGGATCCCGGATCGACCACAGGCTGTGGTGGGCACCAAGGGATGCTGCAACGGTTCGCCCGACATCGCGCACGCGACCGTTTTCCGATGCGAAGAGAGCTCGTCTCAGGTCGCCCTCCAACCATTGATACCGGTGGCCGGGAGCGGCTCGGGCCGGAGTGGGTGCTTCACCGCGGCATAGGCGCGCCCACATAGAAGCAACATCGAGGCCCGCTGAAGTCGCGAGTGCCATCGATCCATAGATCCGCGGGTTGATGTCGATGAGAACCTTTTGGGAGTCGGTCTCGATGAACTGGGCTTCGGCCGGCCCCCACCATCCGAGCTCGTGGACGAGGGCACCTAGCTTGTCGACGAGCTCGGTCTCGGGTTCGACCGTTCGCGCGTAGGTGCTCACCCCGGCCTCGGCGGGCCACAAACGGAAGGCTTCCTGCTGACCGCGTCCAATGACCTGCCCTGCTCGATCGACGATCACGATCACGCCGATCAGCGTTCCCGGGATGTGCTGTTGGGCGATCCCCGTACCGCCGTTGGATCGGATCTCGGTGAGTGCCTGGTCCAGCTCGTCCTGGTCCATGGCGACAACGGCTTCCGAACGTGTGTGTTTGCCGGATGGAGCGCCGTGAAGGAGCTCTTTCACGACCACCGGGAATCGCCCTTCACCGGCCTGGACTCGTCGAGGTACTTCGAGACCGATCGCAGCCGCTTCGCGCTCCCAGATCCCTTTGTCGAGGACGTTGACCACCGCTTCGTGATCGGGCAGAGGGACCGCCGGGCCCAGGGAGCCTCGCAAAGAAGACAGGGTCAAAAGCTCGGCGTCTCCAGCCGGGAGAACGATGTCGTAGCCGGTAGTGAGGGCAGCGTTGATGCCGCGCTCGAAGCGATCTAGCCCGTCGGAAGGCTGTGGTGCGGGATGCCAGGCGGAGCAGTGACGCGACCGCGCCGCGTGACCTTTCACAGGTGAGGCGACCCCCACGTGCCATCCGGCCTTGTGCAGAGCTCTAACTGCAGTGAGGGCGCCGCGCTGGTATCCGTCTTCGACGATCAGGACCCGCATACGGTCTCCAGCATCCGGGCGGCGATCCACGCAGAGGCTTCTCCTGCTCGGAAACGACGAGCGAACCTATACGTGAAGAAGAAAGTCTCGACATGCTGAGGATCGATCTCGAGCCCCGCCGCGGCGCAGGCATCGCGTGAGGAAGCACGGGCTGCTTCCCATAAGGGAGACCGCGACCACGCCTCCGCGAAGATCTCGGCGACCAGAGGAGGGGACCACCGCTTCAGTGCGATCCCATGTTCCATGTCTGACAGGGCGACGTTGAGTGTGTCGAAGCCGGGCATCCCATTGGTCCGAGCGAATTCCCAGTCGACGATGCCCGATAGAACGCTTTCGTCGAACAGCGAATTCTGTGCGTTCACGTCCCGGTGTTGAAGCACCGACCGGGGGGCGGCTTCGATCTCCTCGATGGCGTTGCGAATAGCGGCGCGGGCTCGTTCACCGATCAGATCGGACCCGGCGGCGGCTTCGACCAGCCCATCGGTTACCTCGAAGGGTTTCTCCGCGGTCGCGGTGGCGGTCGCCAGATCTTTCAGTGCACTGGCGATCGTTACATGGTGGGTCTCCCAGGGGACCGAGACGGCGGTGGAGCTGTCGATCGGCCGCAGCCTGTACGGGCGGCCGGGAAGACCTTCCTGGACGAAACCGTCGCTCACGCGACCGAGGTAATGCGGAGCGATCCCCGTCGGTTGGGCGCTTGTGAGAGCGTCGGCTTCGTGGGCAACGCGGTCGTCGTCACCCGATGGGACCTTGACCACGAGGAGCGGAGTGGCGGAGTCGTCGAACATGAAGACGCTCGTGCTAGCTGAGCGACGAAGAGCGAGTATGGACATGTCCGGAGGCGCCTGCGGCAGACGAGTTGCGCGTTGCGCGAGGGCCGGCCAGGCATCGACAACCGACTCGTGCAGGAGGTCGAGATCGGTTCGACTCACGCGTTTGGGTGCGCCTCTCAACATTGCGGCGAGCACCGGCGTTACCGATGGCGTAGCGGCGAGAGCCCTCCATAGGGGAGCTGGGCGTCGGGTTGCCGGCATCCCATAGCGACGCGCGTCATCCAGCAGTCGCGCTAGGAACTTGGCCGGCCAGGGAGCGGACGGATCCAGTACGGCGTTCCAAACGAACGGAAGCGTCGTGTACCGCTTCTTGGTCGCCGTCATGTCGACCTCACCGACGAGAGCCCCGAGCGAACCACGCGGACGATCCATTCGAGGTCGGATCGACGGAGGTCGTGATGAACGGGCAGCGCGATCGTCGTAGCTCGTCGGCGCGCCGCGGCAGGGAAGTCTCCGTTAAGGCTCGGATGCGGGATCGCCCATAGGTCCTGCGGCAGGATCATCCGA
Source organism: Actinomycetota bacterium (assembly GCA_035629935.1). Classification (GTDB taxonomy): domain Bacteria; phylum Actinomycetota; class CADDZG01; order CADDZG01; family WHSQ01; genus DASQLQ01. The sequence continues at coordinate 10,136 of DASQLQ010000158.1, read as the reverse complement.
TCCACCAGGTAGTGATAGAGCGCATCCTTATCCGCGACCGCTATCGGGAAGGCGAAGGGGGATGTTTCCTCCGGGAGTCGATCGAACCCCGGCGCAACGAGGTCCCCGAGCCGGTCCAGGAAGAAGCGGTAGTGCTCGCGCCGGACCTGGGCTACCTCGGGCTCACATAGGCGAGGCAGCAGGTATCTCGTTGCCTTCAAGGGTGCGCTGTGGAGATCGCCTACCTCGAAGTCCTCGGCAGCGACCTCGTCCTTGGGACGATCTACCACCCGCGGCGAGAGTTTGCCGATGACGTCACTGCGGGCGGTTGCCCACGCCACGTGGCGTCTGACGAGTCGCGCCAACCCCAGGCCTCGAGGCGGGTGCGATTCGATCGTCGATGCGGTTAGGACGGCCCCTCCATCCGGCACACCAAGCTGCTTGTAGAGGCAGAAGATCGCGATGTCACCCCACGATCCAAGAGGGGTGCCGTTGTTGCTCCCCAACCATCCTTGTGCGACGTCCTCGATCAGCAGAAGACCCCGTTCGTCGCACCACTTCCTCCAGGAAGCCGCGTCTTGAGGGAACCCCAGATAGTGGATCAGGTAGAGAGCACGCACGTCGGTGACATCGGCATCGTCGAGCCTCGGGGCGAGCGAATCGTCGATGTCGTACCAACGGAGTTTCAGCCCGGCTCTCTGCAGCACCTCTATCTCGGAGCCGTGATGGTACGTAGGCACGAGAACCGTCCCGCTGTCGAGCCCGGCCGAACGAAGGCCGTGCCACAAGCCGTGGCGGCCGAGCTCGAAGATCCCACAACGTTCTTGATCGAGTGGGAACGGTAGAGGCTGGCGCGGGGCGGTGTAAACCTTCGGTGACAGAGGAGGAAAGACGGTCAATCGGCGCGACATCACTTGCTCCTTGCAAGGAGATCTTTGACCGAACGACCTAACTGGAAGAGTGCGCGCTCAGAGGTTCCGCGAGCCGATGGAGGGAATGCCCGGAGATGGGTGAGTGGGCGGAACGTGGTGGTCCAATTCCGTTTCCACGGATCGTCCAGCCCGAGGAATTCATAGCTCACGAGATCCGACTCGAAGGCGCGTCGCAACATCAGATATCGCAGTAGCAACCCGGGTCCGTATCTGGCGTACTCGGGATCGAAGCTCGTCTTGAGTAGATGGTGCGCCCGATCGACTTCGAGGCTCAGGTCGGCGGCGATGAGCTTCGGGCCCGATCGAAGACATGCCAGCACCAACCAGCCCCGGCTCGAGGCAACGCTGCACAGCCGCCGATAGAACGCTTCGGTATCCGGCCTCGATGTGATGGCGGTTCCTGCGGCCCCCTTCCAACCGCGCGCCTCGAGGTCGAAGAATTCCCTGAGGTCGGAGTCCGACGCTTCTGTCGAGATCTCCAAGGTCAATCGATCCATTTCCTCCAGGCGCCGGCGCCGCCTGCGGATCTCGCGCAGCATCTTCGTGTCCACCGATGACAGATAACTGTCCCAGGCCGTGATCGTTACGTACGGGGCTCCACCCAAGGCCCTATCGAGCAACGAGAAACCGGCCGCGGTCGCCGCGCTGTAGAGCGCAAGCGACGAGGGCTCGTTCGACGACAAGGGAAAGAGATTGACCCGCCGCCCGGTGGAGAACAGGGCACCGGCCAGCATCCGAGCGCTCGCTTCGGTCTCCGCCACGATCCCGAAGTCGGGTGATTGCGAATTCGCGGCGGCGCGGATCTCCTTGCCCAGGCGTTCCAGCGGAACGAGACCCGTCAGCCGCCCACTGTCGCGAGCGGTGACGATCTCGAGGGTGCCGCGACCGAACGACTCCCACCACGGCCGGTACCAACCAGGGGTATGCCATGGCCTGGAGTCGACGCGGGCGCACAAGGCGTCCCATTCTTCTTCGATCTCCTCGAAGTCGTGGTGGACGTCGACCGTTAGGGACATCCGGGAACCTCGTTCGACGCTGTGCCGTCCATATGGACCACAGTTTCAACCACTAATCCGCCGGCTCCTGATAGACCTTGGTTGTTCGATCGAGAGGAGAACCCCCTGGAGATTCGCATTGTCGAGGATGTGGACGCTGCGGAGGAGCTGGTGCCCGAGTGGGACCGGCTCGCAGTCTCATGCTCGCTCCCTTTCTGTTCGCCCGATTGGATGCTGGCGTGGTGGCATGCCGCTGCGCCCCCGGGGGCCCGCTTGCTGGTGACCCTGCACGAGGAAGGGGGCCGCGTTGTCGGTCTGGGGCCATTCTTCGTGACCACCGGGCGCGTCCCGCGGGCTCGTCTCCTAGCGTCTCCAGCATCGCTCAGGGGGGCCCCCCTCGCGGCCCCCGGTTTCGAGGGCCGCGTCGCAGCAGAGTTGGCGGCGGTCTTCGAGAGGCAGGGTATTCCGCTGGTCAGGCTGGATGGGATCGCAACAGCCCCAGACTGGGCCACGCTCTTGGCGGACGGATCGGGCATGTCGGTTCAGAGGGGCTGGGATTCGCCGGCTCCACTCGTGCGCTTAAAGGGAAGCACCTTCGAAGAATGGTTCGACTCCCGCAGCGCGAACTTCCGGCAGCAGATGCGCCGAGATCGACGGAAGCTCGATGAGCAAGAGGCAACGTTCCGTCTCTCGACCGAGGCGACGCTCGAGAAGGACATGGCATCGTTCACGCGTCTCCACAGCGCCCGTTGGGACCCCCGAGGCGGCTCGGCAACGATGAGCCCTTCGATCGAAGAGATGATCCTGAGCGCGGCTCGACTTCTCGTGCCACAAGACCGGCTGAGATTGTGGAATGTGGACATCGGAGGCGAAACGATCAGCTCGCACATCTTCCTGGTGGCCGGGGGAACAGTGTCCTACTGGCTGGGCGGTTTCGACGACCGCTGGTCTTCGATGAGACCGTCGATACAGACGCTACTCGCCGCCCTCGAGCACGCGTGGGGAAGTGGCGACGAGATATTCGACCTGGGGCCGGGCGAGGCCGCTTACAAATCTCGGTTCACCGATGAGAAAACTACGGTCGAATGGGTCGATGTCATCGACAGTGGGAATCGCGCCGCGGGCTTGATACTGCGACGCGAACAGCTGCGAAGAGCCGTGTCGGCACGGATCCCTCCGGCGTTGCGCGAACGCATCCGATCACTCGTGGGGCGCTGATGGGTCTAGGTCGGTTCCAGGAGCAGTAGCTGTCCGTCCTCGACCGTGTTCTCAACCGGCGCGGTCGTCGGTGTGTGAGCCTGTACGTCGAAGAGCCAAGTGCCTTCTCCGAACAGACTCGACGCCTCGACGATCCCACTCGACTCCCACATCCCGGGGCCCACGAGGACACCGTCGCGAGCGGGCGGGTCGAGTTCCACTATGCGGTCGCCGGCTGGGTCGATCGATGTACCACCATCGATCAACCGGAAGCGCCAGATGCTGCCATTGCGATCCTTGCGAGCCATCGCTCTGCGACCGTCGGTGACTCCGTCTTCCTGGACCATCAGGTACGTGTCACTAACTCCCAGGTTGTCTGGATTGATGACGCCGTCGTCGCCGGACGCGAGCACGGTGTCGGTATTGGTGAGAATCTCGAGTTCCGATGTCCGGCCCGCCGGATCCGTGGGATCGATCGCGACCCGGTACAGGCGACCAACGGTGTTTCCATCGTGTCGGTTGCCACCGGTCGTCGCGAAGAAGAACGTCGACGGAGCGGACGGGCTGAATGCTCCGTCCTCGAGCCGAACGAAACTGAATGCTCCGACGCTGTCCGCTGCAGATTCCAACTCAGCGTCTGTCATCCCAACTGCTCCCGCGATCGGCTTCCAGGATCCCTCGATCGTTCCTTGTTGGAATGTCGCCTCGGAGTTCCTGGCCGGGTCGGTGGAGGAGAATACGAATAGCTCGCCGTTGTCCAGTCCATTCTTCGCCAGTACCGAGCTCGCCCCTGGTTCCTTCTCGCCGACGTACATGTACAGCTGCGAGTCGGCGGTGGTCGGCCCGTCCTCCAAGCTGACCGCAACCGTGAGTTCACCGGTGCCGGACATGATCAGGGTGTTTTCCTTCTCGAACCGCCCCAGCCGGGGCAACGTGTGGAGTTCGTTGTCGAATACCGCGACGCTCTGGCCCCCCCGCCCATCGAAACTTTCCTTACCGACCCGTTCCTCGCCGGTGAGATACATCGTGCGGTCGAATCCTTCTGCTCTGCCAACGAGGGTTCCCGAGCAGAAGCCTCCGAAAGCTGGCGTGTCGTTGGATGAATCCGCGGCTGGTCCAACCAGGTCGTTCTCGGCATACACGCTTGTGTAAGCGCGCTCCCCGGCCACCACTTTGCCGTTCTGGTCCACCGTCAGAAGCGAGATGAATGCGCCGCGGTTGAGCGGCTCGCCCACGATCGGTTCGCTGACCAAGTCGTTGCCGAGCTCGTGATTCATGTAGATGGTGCGCGAGTCTGCGTCCACCCCGAGCCCATCGGGGATCCCTACCATCTGAAATTGGGAGTCACCCGGTCCGTCCACGCGATCGCCGACGCTCATCAGGATTCGAACTTCGTGGTCGTTAACGAGGGCGCGTGCATATGAGTTCGGAGGCGCGTCGGATTCCTGTGTGCATGCGCCGATCGCCACCAGGAGGCAAGTGATGGCGGCGGCAGGTTTCAGGCTCATGAAAGCTGGTAGCGCACCGGCCGTTAACGCGTGTTTCGGAGTTGTCCTCGTACGGCACCGTCTGGGTATGCCCTGGTGTGGACGTCGACGTAGTAATTGCTGGGATCGTCGTGCATGGCCTCGATCGTCTCGACGCCGACTCCGCTGTGGCAACCCTCGACGGGGGATCGCTTCCCTTTCTTCGAGGTGAACAGGCGCATGTGCGTCGGTCCGGCGACGCCTCGCGGACCTTGATGGACGTGGGCACCCCTCGCGCGGCCGATCCCCTTGAAGTAGACCTTGTAGCAGAGGATCCCCTCGTCGGGAGCGGACCGGATGACTGCGCGACCGGTGCCTTCGGGATCGCCCGGGCCGGGCGCGACGCTGTCGCCGCTCAAGGAGGCCCGCTGTTCGGCGGTGTGGGCGAGAACGATGGAGGTCGTGGCCCCTAGCGATATCGCCACAAAGAACGTCACGATCAGTTTCTTTGGCACAGTCCGATGACTCTAAGCCAGCCTGAATCGTCTCGCGCCTAGTGCAGATAGCCCATACGCGGATAGCGCGAATGCGTCTTTTCACCCGAGCGTTCGCCTTCGATAGTTGAAGAATGAAGAAATCGAGATCTGTCATAGGTAGACGGCCTCTTGTACGCCGACTTGGCCTTGCGCTGGCCACGATGTTGCTTCCGCTCGTGGCGGTCGTCGGAATCGGGGCTCTCACGTTCACCCGTTCGATCGCCGCACTGGAGGAATTCCAGGAAGAGGCCGTTGCCGAGGCCCGAAGCATCGAGGAGCTCAAAGATCTGTTGTTCCGGGCTGACGATGTGGGGGAGTCCTATGCGGAGACCCGTGACCCGGCCGTAGGTCGTGAATTCAAGCTGATCGGTGGCCAGATCGATCTCGTCTTCGAGAGATGGGCCGCGCTGAACACGGGGCCGCAATCCGAGCCGGCCACCAGGGCCCGAAGCTTGTGGATCCAGTCAAGGGCCGCCGTCCTGGAGGCGAAGTTGTCTGGGATCACAGACCCGAAGGTGATGGACGACCGGATGGATCCGTACCATGACGATCTAGATGAGGCCGTAACGCAACTGGGCCGCGCAAACACTCTCAACGTGAACGAGATCGCCACCGAGATCTCGTTCCTGGGAAGACTCGAGCGCTTCCAGTTGTTCGCTGCGCTCGGGATCCTGGTTATCGCTTCGTTCGTTGCGGCGTTGCTCGCGGCGAAGGTGCGACGGTCGATCACCACACCACTCCTCAACCTGGAAGCAGCCGCTAGCCAGTTCGGCTCGGACAACCTGTCACACCGGATCGAAGTGATGGGCGATGACGAGTTGGCTCGCGTCGGCTCTGCACTCAACACGATGGCGGGCAAGCTAGAGCGAAGCACCGCAGCCTTGACTCAGTCCGAGCAACAGCGAAGCGATTTGTTGGGCAAGGTGCTGGATACGGGCGAGAAGGAAAGAACTCGGCTGGCGGGGGAGTTGCACGACGGCCCCGTCCAAGGACTCACGCAACTGATGTACGAGCTGGAGCTATCGACCATGGACGCTGAGGAGGCTCAGCGCACGGACCTCAGCCGGGATCTCAACATGCTCCAAGGACGGCTCAGCAACCAGATCGAGACCCTCAGGACGATGATGATCGATCTGCGCCCTCCGGTACTGGATGAGCGCGGCCTGCAGGGCGCCATCCAAGCTCATCTGGATACCTGGGCCCCCAAGCTGCCACCTGCGGATCTGTATGTGGATCTCCCGCGACGCCTAGAGACGACGCTCGAGACGGTTCTGTTCCGAGGTGCCCAGGAGGCTCTGATCAACGTCGCGAAACACGCTTCGGCGAGCAAGGTGTCTATCCGCTTGACTGAAGAGGATGGTGTTGTTGTTCTGACGGTTCGAGATGACGGTGTCGGCTTTGCTTCTCTCGACTCCGTTGCCGGACACATCGGGCTCGATGCGATGAAGGAAAGGGTTGAATCGGCGGGTGGCGCGGTCGTCGTGGATTCGAATCAAGGTTCCGGGACGACCGTTGGGATCCGTTTCGAACAGAAGGAGATGATGCCGGTATGACGGCTGCACCTCAGGTCTCCCCACGGATGATGATCGTGGACGATGAGCCTCTGATACGACAGGTGCTACGCAGGCTCCTCGAGCGTCAGGGTGCCACTGTCTGTGCTGAAGCGGCCGACGGCCGGGAAGCGGTAAGGGTCGCAGCGTTGGCAAAGCCGGACATCATCCTCATGGATCTTCGGATGCCCGGCCTCGATGGTTTGCAAGCTACGAAACAGATCATCGCTTTGTTGCCCGGGGTCAGCGTGATCATGACCACGGCGTACACGGATCAGGCATTCAGGGACGAGGCCGAAGCGGCCGGGGTGACTGCCTATGTGGTCAAAGGCACCAGACCGTCGGTGTTGAAAGAGGCGATCGACGCCGCGTGGTCGGAGCAGCAAGCTCGTCTTTCTGCTGCCTAACCATCTTTCTTGATCGTCCGTCGCCGGCCGATGCTGGGCAGGAAGCGGCCCACTCTTCTCGTGTAGTCGCCGTACGTACGTCCGTGGACCTTCATCAGATAGGGCTCTTCCACCGCCCTCACCTGGATCTCGACGGCTACCGTCAGCCCGAGGAACGCCGCCGCCGCCACGACGTTGTCCACCAGCAGCGTCAGCCCCAGCGCCGTGAAGATCATCGCCGAGAAGATGGGGTTCCTGACGATCGAGAACGGCCCCCCGGTCACGAGTTCAGTCTTTTCCTGTGGATCGACACCGACACGCCACGAGCGTCCCATCGCGATCTGCGCTACGAAGGTGATCACCATGCCGAAGAGTGCGACCACGAGCCCCGCCCATCTAGCCGCCCCGGCGGCCAGAACGCTGGGGAGGGACCAAAAGAGCTCGAGGAAAGGGGAGATGAATAGCGCGAAGGTCGAGGCACTGATGAGAAGGCCGGCGGCAACCTCCGCAGGTGATGCTGTGGCGGAGATCCCATGCAATCCCGTGGTTCCCGTCTGACGGTAGTGGATGAAGACACGAACCCCCAGCGTGAACACGGCCCACACGGTGAAGATCGCAACCGCAGCGATGTCAGCAGTCGACATCCGTGCCTCCTTGCTGTGGCAGGTCGATGGATGGGATCTCGGGAGATGGGGGGGTCGGCACGTTCGTGGCTTCGGCGGCAACTCCCAATGCCGTCAACTTCCGATTGATGCTTTTCAGATGGCGTATCGACTTACGCTGCGTGCGTTCGACAGTACCGAGGATCCGGGTAACGGCTGTGACCGCGCCCGGCACGCGCTCCGACACTGAGGTCAACCCGGTAAGACGTTCGCCCACACAATCGAGCACTCCCTCTATCCCTTCTATCCCGTCCACGATCTCTTCGATCCCCGTCGATTGTTCGTCGAGTGACTCGTTCAGGGTCGAGACTCGCTGAGCCGAGACTTCCAGTGCTGCACTTAGAGCCTTGAATGCAGTTGCTTGTTGGGTTGTCAATCGAGCCACGCTGGGGAGCGCCGTCACGCCTTCGGCCGCTTCTTCGGTCGTGCGGGGCGCGGACTCGCTCGCCTTGGCCAGCTCGGCGGACGCACGCGTAAATGCTTCGAGACGATCCATGAACCCGGACCCGCCGAGCATGCTCAACGCGACCAGCGGTAACGCGATCCATCTCGTTCGGGTCATCCGGGGCCATCCCGTAGCTCGCTATAGCCGCGCGCCTTGCGATTGAGCTTGCGGGATTCCTTCACGACTGTGTCGAAGCGGTCGCGCAACGCGCGGAGGGTTATAGCGAGTCCCTCCGCTGCATCCGATGACCGCTCGGCGAAGCCGGCTGCTTGCGAGGAGGAACGAGTGAGACCTTGGATCTTGGTTCGCAATCCATTCAAGGCCCGCTGGATGGAGGCGATGCCGTTGGCTATCTCCTCCGATCGTGCCGCCCCCAATTTCGAGGAGTTGTGCAGCCCCGTCTGCGTCTCGAGGAGCTTACGGCTGGTCTCGACCTGCGACCGAACGTTGCGAGCGATGGTCGCGAGGGCTTCGGTGTCGTTCGCTGCGCGCTCGGTATTGCGGGCCGCCACCGCTGAGTTCTCGGCCGCTCGGCTGGTTGCGTCGGCGATACGGGCGGGGCTGAGTGGCACACCTCCGCCCACACTTAGCGCCAGCACCAGGATCGCTCCCGAAAGCGCGAGGCTGATGGCCTTCGGCTGGGTCATGGACGTCCCACCGGGGGGCCGAAGCTGCGATCCAGCTCTTCGAGTTCCTCCGCGATCAACCGTGCCAGCCGCGCGGACGCCCTCAGCCGGGCTCGCAGGTCGTCGAGTTTTCCGACGGCGGTGCGCGCCGAACGCCCGGCCCCCCCGAGAGCAGCCGCTATCCGTTCCATCTCGGCAAGTGCGATCGTCGTCACGTCACTCGCTTCCCCTTGTTGCGCCGACAGGGCCGTGACGCTCGACTCGATGCTGCGCAATTGTTCGTCGATCTGACGTCGTACCTCTATCCCTCGCTCGAGGCTGGCGATGATCGCGAGGTTCTCCTTGGGGGATGGGGGAGCGGCATCGGACTCCGGCACCGTTCGTTGTTGGATCTGGGTTGCCTGGACGAAGTCTTTCGCTGCTGAGGCTTGTAACGACCACGCTCCCAGTGCGAGGCCTGCGGAAATGCTCAGGAGAAGCAAGTGGATGGGCGCGCGCTTGAGGATTCTGCCGGTAGCGCGCACGAACACCCGGACCCGGTCCATCATCGGCCCCCCGGGAACGAACGATTCGTCTCCCTAAGCGCGGTGAGGATGCGGCGCAATGCGCTGTTCGTGTCGGCGGCGAATGTCGAGGCCGCTCGCTGGTAGCCCGCTATAGCGGCGAGCACGTCGCCCGATGCCACAGTTTGTCGCCGGGTCAGGGTCACGTTCCCGACCGCTCGGCGCGACGTGCGTGCGGTTGCGGCTGCAGTAGCTTCTGCAGCTTCGAGCAATCCAGCTATACGGGTCGTGACGGCTTTGACCTTGTCGGCCGTCGCATTCGCTTGGCCGGCCGAAGTGATCGCCGAATCGAGGTCGGACCGGCCGAGGTCCTCCTGGGCCCGCGCAACTCCGAGGCGAGCCGTGTAGAGCCGTTCCGCTTGTTCGACCGTTGAATCAGCGGTCCTCTTGGCATCGGCTGCTACGAAGAAGGCAGCCCCCGACGCGACCATCACGAGCCCAGCGAGGGCCACTCCGGCCACGCGTTTCAAGGGTTTCCGAACCTCTTCTGCGAGTCCTCTGCCAACCGAGCACCGTAAAGAGCGAAGCGGGAGAGCTCTCCGGACGTGCGTGTGGCGAACTCCACGTTCCCACGAAGGCGTTCCAGAGCGTCCAGCGTCGTGCGTAGAACGGCCAGCTGTCTGGCTCCGAGGCGTCCCACATCGGCAGCGGTGTCCCGCGTCTCTTCCAGCGAGCGCGTCGTCCTCTCGAGGGTCGCCAGTTGCTCGCGCAGCAGCACGACGAGGTTCTCGAGCGACTTGTGTTGCCGGGTGGTCAGATCATGGATCTCGTCGGTTTTGTCGGATATCCCGGCCCCGGC
>DASQLQ010000157.1:0-3278 GCA_035629935.1 Actinomycetota bacterium | reverse complement strand
GGAGGCCCGGTTCCCGGCTCGTTCGAGATCAACGCTCACCTAGTCACCGGCGGTAGCGACCCTCAGTCTCCGGAGGACTAGCATCGCCACCATGCCCCCGGACCCCACCGGCCTCGTCGATCTCGTATTGATCGACGCGGGCGACAAGAAGATCGCTGTGATCAAGGAGATTCGGGGCCTCACCGACCTCGACCTCCGCGACGCCAAGAACCTCTCCGAGAGAACGCCGTCGGTGATCGTCGGCGGCATCCCTCAGTCCCAAGCGGACCTCGCCCGGGCACTCCTCGAGAAAGCCGGCGCCGTCGTCGAGCTCCGCCCCGCCGGCGAAGGCTCCATCCACGGCCACATCCAGGTCGGCAGCGAGGAAACTGCACTCCGCTCCCTCGCGGACGAAGGGATCCTCAGCGAGAACGAACTGCTCGACGCGAGGAACGCTCTGTGGGGCGAGCGTCCGGTCGAGTTCCGGAAGATGACCCGCATGCTTTCCGAGCTGCACCACCTCTACAAGGAAGGCGTCCTGAGCGAGTCGGAGTTCAACACCAAGAAGTGGGAAGTCCTCTCCCGCAAATAGCCGGAAGGATCAGACATGACCGACCGACACGAGCCGGCAACGGAGGGGCTCGGCGAGCGCGAGACGCTCGACGCTTGGCTCGACTATCACCGCGCCACGTTGTTGTGGAAGTGCGAAGGACTATCCGACGCGGACCTAAAGAAACGTTCGGTGCCGCCGTCGAACCTGACACTGCTCGGGATGGTCCGACACATGGCCGATGTCGAACGGAGTTGGTTCCGCCGGGTCTTCGCCGGTGAACAAGGTGCCGGTCCCATCTTCTATTCGGACGAGCGTCCTAACGATGACTTCGACGACCTCGACGGTGCCCCGGTCGACGAAGTGTTCCAGACGTTCCGCCAAGAATGCGACCTCGCTCGGAAGATCGTTTCGTCGGCCGAGTCACTCGATGTCGTCAGCTCGGGTGAACGCCGGACCAAGAATGGCCACCGCTACTCACTCCGCTGGATCGTGACTCACATGATCGAGGAGTACGCCCGCCACAACGGACATGCGGACCTACTACGAGAAGCGATCGACGGCTCGACCGGCGACTAACCCGGCACGGTCTAACGGCGACGATGGCTGATCGCGTTGCGGCGTACCTGACCGAGCGCGTGATTGGACACATCGGGTACGAAGAATCCTTGAGCCCCCGGACAAGACAACGGTGATCTGAATTCCTTCGGGCTCATGAAGAGCCACTGCCATTGCCCCACCGCCGACCACTCACTGTCGTATCCATACTGGGAATCGGAAAGTCGCACCTCTCCAACCAGAGCACCTCGATGCAATGTTCTAGGCAGTTTCCGATGCAAACCCAATTCCCAAAGGAACAGGAACCCATCCGGATCCCACTTCTGACCCGCGTGGATAAGCAGCGGGCCACGGCGGTCGGTGCGACGTGAGCGGTTTTCCACGTCCTTGTAGCCCATGATGATCGCCCAGGCCCACGGCTGGCGAACGGTGATCGCCTTCACCGGCTCTTTCACACCTTCAGCCTAAAGTAGAGACCCAGCGGGAGGAGATCGCCATGGACGTCGCCATCATCGGAGGTCACGGGAAGATCGCATTACGCCTCACTCATCTGTTGTCAGAGCGGGGCGACCACGTCCGCTCGATCATCCGGAAGGCCGAGCAATCGGACGACATCACCGAAGTCGGAGGCGAGCCCGTTGTCTGCGACATCGAAGCGGCGGATCCCAAGGACCTCGCTAGTGCCGTCGGACGCGTCGACGCATGTGTCTTCTCGGCAGGAGCGGGCCCGGGAAGCGGAGCGGAGCGAAAAGAGACCGTCGATTACGGCGGTGCCGTGAAGCTGATCGAAGCGGCCAAGATCGCGGGGATCGACCGCTACGTGATGATCAGCGCGATCGGAGCCGACGCGAACGCAGCCGGTGATGACGTATTCGCCATCTATCTGCGGGCGAAGGGCCGGGCCGACGAGGCCCTCATTAACAGCGGGCTCGACTACACGGTCGTGCGACCGGTGGGCCTCACCGACGACCCCGGCGACGGACGGGTTCACATCGCGGAGAAGGTCAAGCGGGGAAAGGTCCCGCGCGAGGACGTAGCGGCGGTCGTGGCCGCTGTTCTCCACGAACCGCAGACGATCAAGAAGGCCTTCGACGTAACGGACGGTGACGACCCGGTCGAGGAGGCAGTCCGCTCCTTGTAACAGCCGCCTACTCTCCCACCAATTCCTCGAGGTACCAGTCTCTCGGAGTGCCGTCTGGGTTGTAGCGCTTGGCGATCTCGGCCGGCGTCAGGTGTGTCTCGAAGTGCATCGGGTCGGGTCGGGTCCACACGCCGCCCCAGCCCCCGCCCTCGATCGCCCACTGCTCGACCACTTCCAACGGCATGTCACCCTCGGTGCCGAGCACGTTGGCGAGCGCGTTCACGTCGATCGCAAGACCGAATGCGTGATTTGACTTGGCCCCCTCGACCCCACGGATGTCCCGGTCCTCGTAGCTCCAATCGTCGAGCTCGCCCAAGGCGATCCCGCCCGCGTACTCTGGAGCCCTCGCCTGGAACAACCGCTCGAGACGTAAGAAGTGCCTTTGCGCATCCCTGTGCACGAACATCGCCCGTCCGAGGAAATCGATCGTCACGATGTTGCGGGCCTTGAAACGTTTGGCATCGGGATCGCCGTAGTGGGTGCGTGCCCATGCGGGCGAACCCCGCAGGTCCTTGGGTTTCAGTGGTTCGTCCCGTCCGACGTAGACGGCAACGCTCGCCAAGGCAAACAGAACAAGGGCAGCGGCCACCCCTCGCCGCCGAAGAACGGCCCGCCTGCGGGTACTGATCCGTGGACGAGACGCCCTGGGCCTTACGGATCCGACCTTGGAGCTCCTTGCGGTCATCCCGCCATTAGACCTGCTGGGTCTCGCACAAAAAACTGTCGTACCCCCTCCCTATCGTGATGAGCAGAAGGAGGGATGCACATGAATCACATCTCTCAGGTCGTAGACCTGATCAGGTCCGGGCTCAACCCCGGACAACCCCGAAGCTCTCACGGGCTCACCCTGGTGCCGCTATTCGGTGGGGACGTGGCCAAGGAATATCTGACGGCCGCGGAAGCGAGCGCCGCCGGGCTGTTGACCATCACCGAGGTCGAGGGGGGCAGCGTTCCCCAGGTCGCTGCCGTCAACAGTGCCGAGTTGCCGGTGCTGCTGCTCGACGGCGAACACATCGAAGGAGCGATGCAGAATCGGATCCTCAACTCCAG
>DASQLQ010000156.1:0-17477 GCA_035629935.1 Actinomycetota bacterium | reverse complement strand
GCGAAGGGAATGCCTGGGCTACGCCACTGAAGGCAAGCAGGCCACTGATTACTAGGGCGATTATCCGCACGGCTGATTTCTTCGACAGGGAGGGCAGGGTCTCCTCCCTTCAGCGAGGACTAGTTCCGTTGGGTCAACTTGTTAGAACCCCTGTTCAGGATCTCCGACTAGAGGGATGCACGCCTTTTGTTGCTGCGGAATAGTCAAGTCGTCCAATAAGCCGTGCATTAAGCCAGAAGCAACCCAGGCTTTACGTTCGTTTCGCCTAGACGCCCTTTAGGGCTCTAGCGAGAATGGCGGGTACTGGTCGGTAACCATCAGAAATGCGTAGCCCTGGACGCGGGTGCTCCATCGGAACGTACCTTCGACGAAATCGAAGAACCCTCGTGGATATTTCCCGGTGAGCAGGATCGCGAACCAGGCAACGATCGTGGCGAAGAACGTCACGATGAATAGAAATATCAGAACGAAGTAATGGGGGATCGCTAAGAGCCACTTCACGAGTGGCAACCACCGGTTCAGATCGCGCTGCACGTCGGGATAGTCCATCTCGAGGTGAACCGATTGGTCCTCATCGGTAGACGGATAGCGATCATCCATCAGGAAGAGGTACGCGGCGACCCGCGTCTGGAAACGGAACAGGTTGAGGTTCCAATCGAACCACCAGCGTGGGTATTTCTGGCGAAACAGGATCAGCAGCAGCGGGGCCAGGTAGAGCAGACCGCCTGCAGCCGCGGAATACCGCATGTACTCCTTGCCATTCTCCTGCCACTGTCCGCCGGACATCCCGCCCGATACCGAGGCAAGAACGATGATGATCGGGATCGCCACAATGATCCGGAAGAATGTGGTCAATCGGTTGAGGTCACGATCCGGGTAATCGATCGAGAGTCTCACGGGGTACGACGCCGGTGCCGGCTGGGTGTCCATAGCTTCCTCTCATCGTCGGAGGTGGTTCCCTCATCTCACCACGCACAGACACTGAGCGAAAGCTATTCGAGCTTCTCCGAATCGAACTCCGGAGAGCAGAACGAGCCCCCCATGAACTCGAGGTCCACCGGAGCTGGATCCACCTTGTGCGCATAACGCTCGGCGTCGTCGACGGGTTCGTATCCGATCGCACGGGCCTCCTCAAGCGAGAACCAACCTCGCGTGTTCGCCGACACTCCCCAAACGACACGGAAGCCGGGTTTGGGCGTAGACAAAGCTGCTTCGAATAGGCGGCCGGCGTCGTCCGGTGACAGCCAGGTAGAAAGGCCGCGCACACCGTGTGGTCGGTTCGTACAAGTCAGGATGCGGAGACAGATCACATCCAGCCCGTAACGGTTGTTGTACATAGCACCGAGCCCCTCGCCGGTGGCCTTGCTCACGCCGTAGTAGGTGTCGGGCGATGGGAACAGGTAATCCGGTGCCGGGCCCGCATCCCGGGGAAAGAACCCAACCGCGTGGTTGCTCGAAGCGAAGACCACACGCGGCACGTTCTGCCAGCGGGCGGCTTCGAAGACGGTGAAGGTTCCATTGATGTTGGTCTCGAGGATCTCTGGCCAGGGCGCCTCAGTCGCTCGGCCCGCCAGATGGATCACTGCGTCAACATCCATGCATGCTTGCTCCATCGCGCGCATGTCGGTCACCGACGCTTGGATGACTTCCTCGTTCTCGGTGGGGGATTCGACGGGGGCCACATCAAGGAGCCGAAGGATCCGATCGTTCTTGGCCAGCCGTGTTCGAAGCATCGTGCCGATGGCTCCGGCCCCGCCGGTGATGAGAACCCGTTGTGCGTCAGTCATTCTCGGCTCCTGTCTCAGGCAACAGCAGGACGCTGGAACTCGGCTTGCAGCTGCTGCACTTCTCGGCTCATCGAACAATCGGCTACGTGGTCGTTCACCATGCCCGTCGCTTCCATGAATGAGTACACCGTCGTCGGGCCGACGAAAGCCCATCCCCGTTGCTTGAGATCCTTGCTCATCGCAGTTGCTTCTTTATTGGGGCCGAGCGCGGCTAGGTGCGCCCAATCCACCGCCAACGCTCTCGGTTCGGGTTCGAACGACCATGCATAAGCACCGAGGCTTCCGAACTCCTCGATCAGAGGCACACAACGACGGGCATTGTTGATGGTGGCTTCGATCTTTGCCCGGTTGCGCACGATCCCCGCATCCTGCATCAGGCGTGCAACGCTGCGGCTGTTGTAGCGGGCCACAGCCGGGATATCGAAGGACTTGAACGCCTTCCGGAAGTTGTCCCGTTTACGAAGGATCGTGAGCCAGCTCAGGCCCGACTGGAAACCTTCGAGGCAGAGCTTCTCGAACAGCCGTGTGTCGCCATCGACCGGACGACCCCATTCCGTGTCGTGATAGTTCTCGTACAAAGGATCCCCGACGCACCACCAGCATCTGGCAACACCGTCTGATCCGGCCGCGACGCCACTCTTCGGGGGCTGCATCCGCCCACTTTAGAGAGTCAGGCGATCTGAAGCTCCGAGAGCATGCGGGACCGGAACGAGGCGCGAGGACCCAGGCGGAAGTACTCGGTTGCCGCCATCGCGCGCATCACGTCTTCCCCGTAGGAATCGAATAGCGGCTGCATCTGACTCGCGTGCTCGCGCAGCGCCGCCACCTTGGCATCGAGCAGTTCGTCATCGAGGTGAAGGCTCATGTCGCAGCGGGCTGAGACGACTGGGTGGTCCGGCCAGAAGAATTCGAATTCGTTCAGTCGGGGGACGAACGCCTGGCTCCATCGGTTCGAGATCGCGGCGTGCAGGATGCGAGCTTGCGGCTTGTCCCACAACCTCGCGGCCGTCGTGACCCACGACGAGAGTGCCTTGTGATCCGGATGTCCGGTGAAACCATCCGAACCGAATGTCACGATCACATCGGGCTGAACATCGGTGAGTGCAGCATGGATTCCGGCAACTCCTTCGACCGAAGGGATCGACGACAAGCCGCCGTCGGGATAGGCGAGGAAACGCTGTTCCTCGACGCCGAGGCACTCGAGCGAAGCCTTTAGCTCCCGTTCCCGGATCGATCCCAGGATCTCGGGCGTACACGGCTGCCGGTAATTCAGACCGGCTTCTCCCCGGGTCATGTGGAGGCAGACGACCCGATTTCCCTTGCGCACAGCGTCCGCCATGAAGCCCCCAGAAACGAATACCTCGTCATCCGGGTGCGCCCAGATCCCTAGGACCGTTGTCATCAGCTTCAGAGCTCCTCTCGTTTTTCGAGCCGTTACTTGGTTAGACCGTGGGGGTGGGCGTAACTAATCGCTCGACGCGAGTTGGAAAACGGGGAAGGGCTCGCTCTCGAGCCGCAGGGGGAGGTCGAACATCGGGAACAGCCACTCGACGTCGAGGAAGAAGCAGATTCCCTTGATCAGCCCGCCCGAGATCTCGATCACGTGGAGGGACCACGCCGTGTAGCTCCCGTCGGCGGACGGTTTGTACTGCGCGAAGGCCGGCGACCCGTTGGCGTGTGTCGCTACCAACCGGGAGCCGCGACAACCCTGGCCCGGGCCGAGGCACCACTTAATGATGTCGCGATGGGTGTTCAGCCATAGCTCGTAGGGCGGCATCGACCATTCGGCGTCGGTGTGAAGCAGTGAGGTGAGCAGATCCATGTCGTAGCGCTCGAAGGCATCGACATAAAGCGCTAGGAGGGCGGTCTGACTGGCGTCGATCGGACGAGACGCTTCTGCGGACGAAAGCTCGGCGTTGGCCATGGTTGCGCGCGCTCTTTGCAGCGCACTGTTGACTGAGGCGACGGTTGTTCCCAACAGTTGCGCCACCTCGCTCGCCTTCCAGCGCAGCACGTCCCTGAGGATCAGCACGGCCCTCTGTTTGGGTGCCAGGTGTTGCAAAGCAGCGATGAAGGCGAGCCGGATCGTGTCTCGCATCTCCGCGGTTGCGGCTGGATCGTTCTCCGTGGACATGACGCGTCCGTCGGGGATCGGTTCGATCCAGGCCGTTTCCGGAAGCGGTCTGCCGAGGGGCTTGTCGGCCGTCTGCGCCGGACCGAGATCCATCGGCCGGGCTCGTCGTTGCTTGCCGTTCACGATGTCCACGCAAACGTTAGTAGCGACCTGGTAGAGCCACGATCGGAATGCGGCTCTGCCCTCAAACGTGTCGTAGCTACGCCACGCGCGCAGGAACGTCTCCTGGACCGCGTCCTCTGCTTCAAACGTCGAGCCCAGCATCCGGTAGCAGTAGCCGGTCAGCTCCACGCGATATTGCTCGAGCCGAAGTTCCACCGGCTCCGCGGCCGATTCCACGGTTGTCGTCTCCGTCACTGCCTCACCTCCGATTCTGGCGGGGTATCAGTGGGTTATCGAGGAGCGCGCAGAATCGAAAGTGCGCGAAAGCTCAGAAGAATCGTGCGGGAGATCTATTCGGACGCAGTGACGTAGATCAACGAAGCTGACGGAACGTCCTCCATCAGCTGACGCGCCAGCTCGCTTTCGTACGTCGTAACGATCACTTGGCGGAGCCCGGCCCCCGCAGAAGCCTTCGCCAGCGTCCCGGCAACCACCTTGCGCAATCTCGGATCGAGGTGCTCAAGGGGCTCGTCGAGCCAGATGAAGGGGGCCTTGGTAGAGGCCGCCGCGATCAAGAGACGCGTGAGGAGCAAGGCCCAGACCTTCTCGCCGCCGCTCAACGATCCGAACTCCAGAGTGCGGCTCCCGATCTGTCGGGTGATGTGTCCCTCGGGACTCAGGTTCAAGCCTCCGGCCCCGAACATCGTCTTCCACCGAGATTCGATCTCGGCGGCGAGAGGCTCGATGTAGTCCTGTGTGATCGCGTTGCCCGTCTCTATCAGTGCTTCGTGAGTTGCTAGAGCTATGCCTTCCTCGCGATAGAGGATCTCAAGCTCACGCATGCGTTCTTGTTCCGCGTCGAATTCCTCCAATGAGCTCTGCAGGGTCGCGCCCGTGTTCGCCAGGACCGCCAGCTTCTTGTCGAGCACCTGCAACTCCTCGTTCTGCTTCACCAAAAGGTTCTCAGCGGCTTTCAACTGCGTCTCGGCGATCTGAGTCTCGGGCTCGAGCGGAACGGGCAAGGTGCGGACGTGCTCGAGGAGCGCGTGTATCTCGGCGCCTGCTGCGCGAGCCTCTTCAGCTTTCGCGGCTGCCTCGGCAATCTCGGACTCGAGTTTCTGAAGGTGCTGGGTGTGCTCTTGCTCTGCACGGTTGGCATCGTGCTCGGACAGGGGCCGCAAACACGTGGGGCAAACCGCGTCCGCGTTATCGAGGTCGGCCATCGCCGCCTGGATCAGCTCACTCTTACCTCGTGCCGACGCGGCCTTGTTCTCAGCGGCTGCGACGGATTCCGTTATCTCTTGATCGACCTTAGTGAGGACCTCCACCAGGGTTTCCGCGGTAACGGCTCTTTCCAGATGGGACGAAGCCTGTTCCGCTATCGCACCGAGTTTCTCCTGGCGCTCGCCCATCCCGGCGCGGTAGCGGCTCCAGTCCGCTCCGATCCGGATCGAGGTCTGCGTTTCGGCTATCGCTTCCGCCAGTTGATCGCGAGCTTCGTTGGTCTCCGTCAACTGGTCGATCACCGACTGGAGCTCGGCAACGATGTCTTCCTTGGCCCGCTTCTCGGATCGTTGGGTGACCTTCACTTTCCTCAGGGCGCTGGCCGTCCGATCGGCGACGGTCTTGGCGGCTCGAGCTCCTTCGAACAATGGGGTGACCCCGAAGACGCCGGCGAGATGGTCCTGAAGATCGAACTCACCCTGGAACGTTTCGACCGCACCGCCGTGGATCATCACCGTGAGTTGAGCGAGCACATGGGTGTCGGCGCCGAACTCGGAAGTCAGGAGCTCGTCGAGCTCGTCCTGGGACGTGATCTCCCGATCGGGCAGCTTCGCTTCGATCGACACCTTCCCCTTGCGGTTGATCGATCTCGTTATGGCGGCATCGATGCCGGACGGCAACCGCAGGTCGATCACGACTCTGGCATCGTCGGCATCACCGCGTATCTCTTCCGCGGCGGTCACACGGGACGCGTCGCCGAAGAGCCCCCACGCGGCCCCCATGATGAGTGAGGTCTTTCCGATCCCATTGGAAGCCACGATGAACGTAGCTCCCGGCCCTAGCTCGAGGTCCAGGTTCTCGTAGGCCCGCCAGTTGCGGAGCTGAAGTCGACGGATCATTGCTCCCTCGCCAATCTCTCGATCCGTTCCTCGATCTCGTCGGGCTGAAGGCTTCCGTCGAAGAGCTTGTTCGCGAGCTTCGTGAGCACCGTCGCTTCCTTCATCCCGAATCCCAGCAGAGCGTCCTTCTTGGGGTTGCCCTTGCGGGCTCGTTCGCCGATGCCACGCTGCCTCTCGACGGCGGCGCGAACGAAGTTCGCACTTACCTGGGTGGCGTCGATCCGGAGCCCGGCATCCGGGTCGAAGGCAGGGATCGGATCCCAATAGGGGATGAGCTCGTCCAAGAACGCCGAGATGGCTTCGGTCGCAGGTTGGATGCCGCGTCGGTACCGACGCCCGACCAAGGCACCACTGGGAACGCTGATCTGAGGTGCTACGTCCTGCGGCTGAACGATCAAGCAGGACAGGTCTTTAGCGACGAGAGCGACGGCATCCGTGTCGGGGAACATCCGAAAAACTCGGTTCAGGTCGGCCAGCGCTTCACTGTTGTCCTCGAGTAGGCGTGCCGCGTCGATCTCCAGCAGCCAGACGCGCACCCGTCCACCGAACGTACCGACCAGCCAGCGATCGATCACCCCGAGCCCGCCCATCTGCCCAACGCCTGCGTTGGCATCCGCCTCGATGCGAACACCCGGAGGGAGCGCCTCCCTCATCTGCTCCAGGAGAAGACGTCCTTCCGGCGATACGGCGGTCGCAAGAGAACGTGAGGCGGTCTCGCCGCTCCCGGCGCCGAACGCAACGCCTTCGGTCAGTTCGAGCGCATCGACCAGGTCCTTTAGCTCGCTGCGCTCGGAGGCCGTCAGATGACTCGTGTCCGGCTCTCGCCCACCCAACTCGAGGAAGTCGAGGTAGGCCGCCAGCGCTTCTTGAACGCGATCGCTTCCGTCTGTCATCTGCTCTAACCCCCCTTCTTCCGTCGGGTCTGCGGGGCAACATCTTCATTCTTCTTCACGTATGCCTGGATCTTGATGAAAGCCTGGGCCACGATCTGTCCGACCCGCTGACCCGTCACCGGCGGATCCAGTTCGCGGCCGACCGCAGCGCGGCTGCGGCCATTCACCCGAACCGCAACGAACACCTCCCGTTCCACTGTGGACAGGATGCCCGCTTCGTGGATGGCTTCTTCTGCGAGGGACAGCTTCTGGATCGCGGCCACCTGGTCGAGGCCCTGGAAGTAGTCGACATCTGCACCGCCGGAGTCGGCCAGTTCGTTACGTAGCAGTAGCGGGGCGTCCATCGACCGGTCGCCTCGCCTCGCTTCATTGCGTCGCCGCGTGTCGATCGCTTTGTTGCGTGCAACGGTCAATGCGTGTGGCAAGAAGGGCCCCTTGCTCTTGAAGCTCTTCTGAGCCATCGAGCTCCATGCCTCGTCGACGACGTCCCACGGATCCATCCCTGCGATCACCTCGTTACCGGCTCGCCACACGTGCAGAACCGAGACGCGCATAAGCGAACGGATGCGCTTGTACTCGCCGTCATCCATGCCGTTCGGCAATCTGGTCTCTGGTGGCTCACCATCCACGTGATGTATCTATCGCAGACCTCGGCAAACCGAAAGGGACTGAGCGAGTAGGTGCGATGATTGCCCCATGGCGCCCAAGAAGATCGGGATCTACCTATTCGATGAAGCCGAGGAGTTGGATTGGGCCGGGCCCTGGGAGGTACTGGCCACGTGGTCCCAGTTCCATCCGGATGAGGCCGAGACCTTCACCTTCGCACGCTCCGATGCACCGATCACCTGCGCGAAAGGCCTGCGTGTAATACCTCAGTACAGCTGGGACAACGTCCCCGAGATGGATGTGCTGGTCTATCCCGGAGGTCAAGGAACCAGGAACGACCTGCAAGACGAAGAGATACACAAATGGTTGAGGGGCCTGTCGGAACAGAAGGTGCTCATCACCAGTGTCTGCACCGGGAGCCTCGTTCTCGCAAGCGCCGGTTTGTTGGACGGACGGCCGGTGACCACACACTGGGCGTCGCTCGATTTCCTGGCCACTCTGGGTGAAGGGCTCGAGGTGCGCGCCGATGACCGGTTCGTCGACAGTGGCGAAGTGATCACGGCCTCGGGAGTCTCCGCCGGCATCGACATGGCACTTCACATGGTCGCTCGCCTCGAATCGCACGAGCGTGCTGTCGAGGTCCGTCGTTACATCCAGTACGACCCCGACCCACCCGTTTAGCCGCGGGGCGCGAGCGAGGGGGCCGCGAGGCGTCACGCCAGAAGTTCGTCCACCTGTTGGACCAACTCGAGTAGGCGACGCCGATCGATCGGGTCGCCATCCCATTCGCGAACGGCTTGCGAAGCGACCGAGCTCGAGGCCGGGATATCGAACTCACCGGCAGCCACCTGACGCAGGCGCGCCACGAAGACGACCTGGAGCCAGGTATCGAAGCCAACCGTCCCGAGCCCGAACGCTCCTCCCGACAGAACTTCTTGTTCGGACGGCGGGTGCTCGAGCCACAGTTCTAGTCGGCGCATCTCGCCTTCGATCTGGGCGGCGGATTCCCCGAGTCGAGCTTGCTTGGTGCGGTGACGCATCAGACGCTCACGACGATCTCAGTCTGTTACCCATGGCAGCAAGTCGAAGGCGGGAGATGGCGCAACGCTGTTCCTCTTCGCAGCTCCCAAACCTGGGGCATCGTGCTTGACGCTGTTCTCCATGATGTAGAGACCCGAGTAGGTCATTGCGTAATCGCGCAGCCCGTAGCGGTGGTCGAACTCTTCCGTCGGTGCGGGGAGAGCCCCTCCGACGATACGCACCTGGCCCTTACCGAGCTTCAGCTGGCCCACGCTCACGCGCCCTTCGCCGCTGGTACCGACGATCTGCCCACCCGCCTCGGTGAATGCAGCCTCGTCGACGATCGTCATCGGTGAGCACTCGTTACCGATGCAGTAACCGAGGATCGCAGCCTCCACGAGTTGGCGGGCGTTCGGTCTCAGGCCCGCCACCATCGGGTGCTCGAGGTCCTGGATGTCGGCGTAAGGCTGGTACACCTTGATGTCTTGAGTGGCGTCCTTCGCCACCATCCCGAGTTTGCCGAGCGCGTGCACCGCTCGGTCGGTCAGGACTAGGTTCCCACCACGCTTGACCCACTTCTTTATGTTGGCGAAGTACGGCTTCGCCTTGACCTTGCGCCCCTTCGCATCTTTGGGCTTCGCTACGTCGGCCAGTACGAGCGTGTCGAGCCGCTTCAGTTTCCGACCCTTCTTCTTGGTCACGTCACCCGATAGGACTTTTACGAATGGGGTCGGCATCATGCGACTGGTGTCTTTGAACCACTTCATGTTGGTGACGGAATAGTGCTTCTGCTTGACCGGTTTGCCGTCGGCCCCGATGCCGTTTTGGGCGGGCCCCGGAAGGGTTCCGGCTCCGTTCTTGTCCCTGTCGGTAACGGGTTTGGGGTTGAACACGTAGCCCGCCCGGCCCTTGGTCACGACCTGCAGGTTGCGGTTGTTGAACTCTTTCTCCTGATAGAGCGCGTACGCCATGGCCGTCTTGATCAGGGCGCGTGCACCGTTGATGTGGTTCTCCTGCAGGTAGACGTTCCATGACTTGTCGGGGACCGAGTGGTTGAGGAAGAATTCGTAGTCCATCCCGGTGACTGCGATATCGGTAGCCATGTAGTCGCCGATGAAACCGGTGTCCGTATAGCCCAGCGTGTCCCAGACGGTCGCCCAGTTAGCCGGTTTCGTCGGCACTTCACTGTCGGGCTGGCTGTCGTTGCCTCCCGAACCTTCCTCCGCTTCGTTGACGATCCCCTCGTAAAGGGTCTCGTCGATCACGGACTTCGTGCGTTCCGCGATCGCCATCAAACGACGGTGATCGACCGAATCGAACTGACCGGCCGGATACATGATGTCGACGTATGCGTTCGAGGTCAGCTCACCATGGACGTCGGTCGCATGCGCCATCCGCCCGCCGGCAGTTTTGGCCACCTCTTTCATCAACTTGTGGCCATATTTCATCTCGCTTTCCTGCAAGGGATTGCGTGATTCGTTGATGCGTCCGACCGTAGGCATCTGACGGTTGAGGTCGGTGCCCATTCCGTTGCCACGCTCGTAGGGGAGAGGGGGCTGGTGGTAGTGGTCACCTACCTGCCACCCGTCCGGGTTGAAGTCGATCAGATAGACGACTTCCTTGCGCAGCACGTTGCGGACGTCGTACTCGTGGAACACCGGCTTGCGCCCGGTGGTGCTCTCGTAGTTGTCGATTCCGTCGACGAGCTTCTCTGCGGTGTCGGGTTCGCCATCGGCCGCGATCGCTAGGTCCTCGGCGGTCCTCAGGCCCCCCTCGAGACCTCCTCGCTCGTTCCCGTGCACCGACAGAGAGAACATCAACGACAGCTTCTTTTTGTCGGGAACCTGATGATCGGTGATCTTGATGACCCAGACGTCGTGACCGTCCTTGGTGTCGCCCTCTTCGTAGGAGCGGATACCGTCGTCCCCGGCACTGACCGCGAGCGGCTCCTTGAAGTGCTGCGCCAAACTGAATACCGAGATCCAACGCGGATACTTCTCGGCCAGGTACTCGATCCCGTGTTGGTACTCGCGGAACCCCGCAGGGTCGGGAAGGTACTGGACGTAGCTGCGAGCAACGGCTGCTTCGGGAAAGATCCGATTGCCGCACGCGGGAGCAGGTGGGCCGCCCATATAGCCGTCGGTGCACACGGGTGTGGCTGCTGCAGGCACGGGGGCCAATGCAGTTGCTGCGATGGTCGCTGCGATCGTAATGGCGGCGAGACGCCTCATGAATCTTCTCCCTCGATGTCGACCCCTGGGGGGCGTCCGGCATGTACCCGAGTCATTCTCCCAGGAGTGGAGGGGTTCCTGCTATGCAGCCAAAACGGATGTGGCTAGCACCGAACGAACGGCATCTACCAGCTGAGCTTCATCGAAGGGTTTCGACAGTGTTGTCATCGAGCGCGTCCGGTCCCGCTCGAGGTCCGAGTAGCCCGTCATGAACAGAGTCGGGATGCCCACGCGTTTGGCGAGCTCTGGACCAGAGAGGCCGGGCATCACGATATCGGTCAAGAGCAGATCTGCTTGAGTGAGGCCTTCTTCAAAGTCTTTGGCTGCTTCTTCGGAGGATGAATACGCCTGAACCACATAGCCGTTGCGCCGAAGCATCCTGGTGACTAGTTCACGTACACCATCTTCATCTTCGGTAAGCACGATCCTTTCTCCGTTACCGCGCAGGCCGAGGTCCGGTCGGCTGATGCGATGCCAATCCTTTGCTTCCTCCGCCTCGAACGGCAGGTAGACGGTGAAGGTCGTGCCCACGCCCTGAGTGCTCTGGACGTCGATCGTTCCATGGGCTTCGTCCACGATCCCGTAAACGGTTGCGAGACCGAGACCGGTGCCTTTCCCCACATCTTTGGTTGTGAAGAAAGGTTCGAAGATCCGGCTCCGGGTTTCTTCATCCATCCCATGGCCGGTGTCGGCCACTGAGAAAGACACATAACGACCGGGTTTGAGCCCCAGGGCGCTCGCTTCGCTGTCATCGAGCGGATGATTCGCGGTCTTCAGAGTCAAGGCACCACCGTCTGCCATCGCGTCTCGGGCGTTCACCACCAGGTTCATGATCACCGATTCCAGGTGGCCCGGGTCGATCCTTGTGAACCAGAGTCCATCGGCTAAGTCGACGGCGAATCGAACGTTCTCCGAGATGGTCCGGGAGAACATCTGACCCATGTCTTTCACGATGTCGTTCAGCGAGAGAGTCTCCGGGTCGACTTTGGTCTTTCTCGAGAAGGTCAGTAGCTGACGTGTTAAGCGAGCGCCTCGCTCCCCAGCCTTCATGATTTCGCGGGCGTCGGCCGAACGAGGATCGTCGGTCGCAAGATCATCGATCAAGAAGCGTGCGTAGTTGATGACGATCGCCAATAAGTTGTTGAAGTCGTGGGCGACTCCACCGGCCAGCTGCCCGAAAGCCTCGAGTTTTTGTGCCCGTCGCAATCGCTCCTCCAGGTCGCGGCTTCCACCCACGTCTCGGCCCAGACAGATGGTTCCGACGACCGCACCTGCCTCGTCGTGCATCTCAGAGATCATCGTTCGGGCGAACTCTTCGCTGCCGCGGAGGGTGAAGGTTATGTCGCCTTCCCATGTTGCGTGTCTATCGAGCGACCCTCCGATGGTCGCCAGTAGATCGCCATCGAGATCCGGGAACAGGTCCACCAGGGTCTGTCCCATCGAGGCCTCATCCAACCCGAAGAAGCGTTCTGCGTACGAGTTCCAATAGGTGAGCTCGGACGTCGTCGAGAATGCAAGAACGAAGGACTCGACTTCCTCTAATACTTGGGCCTGAAAACGGAGTGCCTTGTTGTTCTCCGTGATGTTCTCGAAGGCTTGAGCGAGGTTGTCTTTCTGTTCGTCCAACGTGACGATCTGTTCGTTGTAGCCGACGACGATGCCACGTACACGCGCAATCGATAGAGCGAATAAGACACTCGTACTTACGAGGATCACGATCGGATTAACGTCAACACCGTTGATGACCTGTGCACTGAATAGGGCAGGTCCGACGATGGGCAACGCCATCGCGAGCGCGAGTCGCCGCGAGGACAGTTTCTGTCGGCTTTCCGTCTTATCTTCCGTTGCGTCGAGCGAGCTCGGGTGCAAGGCGGCTGCTCCGATCGCGAGGTACGAGATGAGCCATCCGAGGTCGAGCAAGCCTCCCGAGACGTAGGTCTCTACCAAGGATTGCTGCAGGTAGATGCCGTCGGTCACGAGCAGCAGCAGGAACGAAATGACGAGAAGGCGGGAAGAGTGGCTGCGGTTCGTACCCATGAAGAGGAACCGCGCTAGGACTCCCAGGAGCAGGGCGTCACCGGCGGGATACGCGATCGCTGCTACCAGCTGCAAACCGGAGTAACCCGGAGCGCCTACGTAGGGAGCGGCGAGCGAAACCCAAACGACCACGCCCAAGCCGACGGCGATAAGTGCCGAGTCGATCGTTTCTGCCCTGCCGGATCGCTTTCGGGATCGACTCATCGCAAGCAACCCGGTTGCGATCAACGGGTAGCCGAGGACGTAGAGGACGTCCATGGGAGCGGGGAATAACGGCGCGCTGTCGCCGATGATCTCTGCTCCATGCCACATGATGTCGGCGACCGTCCAGGCCAAGATGCCCGAGCCGATCAAGGTCCACGCACGCTTCATCCGGCCGGATTGTTTCTTCGCTGCAGCGAAGATTGCGACGCAGCAGAGAACCGCGGTCAGGGTGTAGATGTAGGACTGCGCTTCCGGCCCGGCGAAGGGGAACAGGATGATGAGGAAAGCTGAGATCAGGCTGTAGATCAGCCACTTGGGCCTGGCTACGAGCCGCGATGGTTTCAAACCGATTTCGGCCATGGGTCAATCTTCGACCTGATGACTGCCGGGCGCATGACTCAAACACGTCATCTTTCCGCTCAGAAAGAAAAAAGGCCCCGTGAGGGGCCTTTTCCCTTTGAACCAACAGCTACATGCAGCCGCCGCCGAGCTTCTCGAGCGGCTTACACGCCACCCGCATGACGGTGAAATAGGTCCCGCACACGACTGCGTCGACCTCGGGGTTGGCCACTGCACAGGTGCCGGCTCCGGCCGGCGCTGCAGGGATGACCATCCCGGCGGTCATCGCAGCCGTCACCACGAACATCTTCAATTTCTTGCTCACTCATCCTCCTGCGCCGCGGTTGTCGTTCATGAGGTATTCGTTCAAGGCGAGCAAAAACCCTCCTGGGATTTTGTGGGTCTCCACGAAGCCTGGTTCAGCCCGAGCCCTCAACTGCCGATAGATAGAGACTGATGGAACTCAGGATCGTGCTCGTGGACGACAACCCCGAATATCGGTTCCTTCTCAAGCAGTTCATCGAGAGGGGCACCACGTTCGTTGTGGTCGGGGAGGCATCGAATGGGGAAGAAGCGATCGCCCTTGTCGACGAGCTCAGGCCGGAGGCAGTCGTGATGGACGTCATGATGCCTGTGCTCAATGGCGTCGAAGCCACGCGCGCGATCAAGGATCGTCACCCGGGGATCCGTGTCATAGCGCTGACGCATTCGATCGACGAAGCACACGCCGAGGAGATGGCGTCGGTGGGCGTGGATGGGTACTTCCTGAAGACCGAGTCGGTCGAGAAGCTTCTCTACAAGCTCGACAGCATCGCCATGGCCGGACACCCGTAGAACGGACCTTTTACCTACGCCCGGAGAGCGTCGATCGCGGCGTGGACCACGCGCGCTTGATCGAATCCGATCTCTTGATCGGCGGGAAGCGCGTCGGGTAGGAACCACCGAAAGTCCTCGGCCTCCCCTTGCGGCTCCGGCGAACCTTCCAACACCACCGCATACGTCACGGCGATCGAGTGTTGACGAGGATCGAAAGAGGATCCCTCGACAGGCTCGAGCAGGTATTGTCCCACGGCAACCGGATGGTCCCAGTCGACGCCGGGATCCCAGTGGATGTGGGGGCCGAGCGTTGTTTCGATGTGACGCCGAAGTGCGACATCCAGCGTTTCACCGCGGTAAACGCGGCCCCCTACCAGAGCCCAACCCGACGTCCATGAGCCGTTCTTTGCAGGAACGCGGCGTCTGATCAGGCCGACCTCGAGACCGTGCGCCACCCGATAGGGCAAAACGTCGACACATGAGATCGGAACGAGCTGTCTGGCTCGTTCGTAGTCTTCTTCGCTGAGGTACCCACCCGACGACACGCGGGAGACCCTATAGACCTTTATCCCTCGACCTCGGGGAGGTATCTGTTACTGGACCCTAATCATCGAGGGCGGCGGCGCAGGCCGCTTCCGCGTCGGCGACCGTTGCTTGTTTGTCCTTGGCGATGGAGCTGACGAGTTGGCCATGAGCGCGGCCCGTTACTGGGCAATGAGCTGCGACAGACACGACCGAGCCATGGTTGTCGGGCTTTCCTGCCTCATCGGGCTCGTCGTCATCCAGCGTGACCGCTCTCTCCGGGTCGGCAACTTGTACGGCCTCCTCCTCTAGGACGACGGGGGGCGGGGCCGCAACTGGAGACGCATCCACCTCAACTGTGGGTTCCGGCGAAGGAAGGGTGGCTTCGGGAGTAGGGATGATCTCCTCGGTTGGGGGCTCCTGTGCCGAGCTTTGTGCCGGTGGAGCCATGGCGGCCTTCACCACAGTTACGCCGCCGGCAAGCAACGCAACGACCAAGATGCCACCGGTGACGTTAGAAAGCCTGAACACCACGTTCCCTTTCGGTAGGTCTCCAAGAACCATCGACCGGGTGTCTGGCGGCCTTGAGGGACGGATGCCCCTAGGGGGTCAGCGCCTCATTTTCATGATCGGCGGGTGAGGTCCTCGGATCGCGGGTCGGGCAGGGGAGTCAGCTGCTTCTCGAGCTCCGCACGGAGATGCTTGTAGTTCGGAGGAAGCGCGAGGTCCTGGCCCAGTGTTTCCAAAGGCTCGTCGACGGCGAACCCGGGACCCAACGTCGCGATCTCGAACAGCACGCCCGACGGCTCCCGGAAGTAGATCGACTTGAAATAGAACCGGTCGATCACCGGCGTTACGTTCATCCCGCCGCCGGCGACGCGCTTGCGCCACGCTTCCTGCTCGTCCATCGGGGTCGCCCACGCGACGTGATGAACCGTTCCGGCCCCCTCGAGGCCGTGGCCCGGCGCCTCGTCGTAGATGAAGAACGAACCCCGGTTCTCGCCGCGGACGGTCCATGCGGTCCCTCCGTCGGGCTCGAACCCCAGGGTTTCTTCGAAGAGAGCTTTGCTGGCCGAAACCTCCGACGTGAACGCCCGCACCCCACCGAAGCCCATCAACGCGTGCTCTTCAGGTATCTCGGGATGGCGGGCACGAAGAGGTGTGTCGCCAGAGGTGTCCACCGCGAGCTCGAGGTTCAGGCCCTCGGGATCCTCGAATCGCAATCGACCGCCGGCGCGCACGGAGTCGAAGCCGTGCGACTTCAATCGTTGCTCCCAGAAGTCGAGCGAGTCATCGGACGCGATGCGAAACGTGATCAGGTGGATCATCCCGTCCCCGGCTCGACCTCTGGCCGCTCCCGGATACTCGAAGAACGTGATGTCCGACCCTGCACCGCCTTCCTCGTCGGCATAGAACAGGTGATAGATCGTCGGCATGTCCTGGTTCACCGACTTCTTGACGAGCCTGAGACCGAGGGTTCCGGAGTAGAAGCGCACGTTCGCCGGCGCGTCTCCGGTGATGCACGTCACGTGATGGATCCCGTCGAGTTTCATGGGGCCTCCTGATCGCTCGCCTCGGGTTCGGAGGATAGTCCTGCGGTTCGCTAGGAGTTATCCGGCCCCACTATCCGGAACCCGGCTCTGCCGCCCGGAAGGATCGCACCCAGATAGGCAAGCACTGCACACCACACGAGTGCGGCCCCCAGCATCTCGAGCGTTTCTTCTATGGTCGTGAGGATCATGTAAACGAGGGCCTCCTGACCTTGCGCGGAGGCGACTATCCCGGCCACCATCTCGACGCCGATGGCTCCGCCGACCAAGGCTGTGGCACCCAGCAACATCCATCGTCGACTGGGCGACGGAAGGTTCTTCAGGAATCCCACGAACGCCAACGCCACCACGCAGACGAAAACCAGGGCAGGGATCACCCAAGCGAAGAAGAACGGGCCGCTGTCGATGTCTAGCAACCTTCGTAACAACAGGATCGACCTCTCGTGGAGGCTCACGAACTCGTCGACGGCGGTATAGATCAAGAGAAGGGAAAAGGCGACCCAATGACGGACGTAGTCGCCCCCCACACTGCTGCGGAGCCGCGCTACGACGAAAGCCAGATAACCACAGGAAAGGAGAAGCACCGCTGAAAACAAGGTGGGAACGCTGCGCTCATGATCGACCGAGAAAAGGTCGGCGGCGAGATCTCGAAGGGTGAAGTCAGGAAGGTAGAGCAACGCTTGCGAGGCAAGGCTCAGGATAGCAAGCGCCGCGACGGCGATCACGAGCATCCGCAAGAGTCCCGCAGGATCGATGACGAATGCCTGATCGTCCGTCGTCTCGCTCATCGCGTCGAAATCATGGCAATCGGCGACACCGCCCCGGCTTCCGTCAAGTCACCCCTCCGGCTAGCCATCCTTGAAGCGCGCCGCTTCGTCGGAGCCACCGGTTGCGTCGCCCGCGCTATATGAATGCGCTCCGGCTCCCGCAAGGTTGCCGCGATCGACGATCAGGTACTCCTCACGGATGGGGCGGCTTTCGAACCAGCACTCCAGGATCTCGCGGGTGCCCGCGGCGTAGCGCGCTTGCGCTGACAAAGAAGATCCCGACACGTGCGGCGTCATGCCGTGGTTGGGCATCGAGCGCCAGGGATGTTCCTTGGGGGCAGGTTGT